>NZ_JAMYOR010000007.1:0-148453 GCF_040319965.1 Mesorhizobium sp. M0830
TTCCACCCCCAAGTCGCCTGAACCACCACCACAGCGGTCCAGGCAGCGCCAGTCACGGCGCTACGCGCCATGCCTGGCGCACCAACAAAAAGCCCGGCGCGAGGCCGGGCTTGATATCAGGAATTTCAGATGGATCAGGCGAGGCTGCCATTGATCCAGTGCGACAGCGCGGTCTTGGGCGCCGCGCCGACCTTCATGTCGGCCACTTCGCCGCCCTTGAAGATCATCAGCGTCGGGATCGAGCGCACGCCGAACTGCGCGGCAAGCTCGGGATTCTCGTCGATGTTCAGCTTGGCAATCTTAATCTTGGCGCCAAGTTCGCTGGCGATATCCTCAAGCGCCGGCGCGATCATCTTGCAGGGACCGCACCATTCCGCCCAGAAATCGACGACGACCGGTACGCTGGCGTTAAGCACATCGGCCTGGAAATTGCTCTTGTCGACCTTGACGGTGGTCATGCGGAAATCCTTTCGAAATTTTTCGTCGCACCAAATGTGGTGGTGATCGCGCCCTTCTTCAAGCAGGTGTTGTGTCACGCTCCCGTGAGTCGAGCAAGGGCGTCATCCATGGCGCTCGCCGGCAGCCCGATCAGCCGCGGCGCCTCGGTGAACAGCAAGGCCGCCTGGACCGCGCGACCGGGATAAAGCGGCTGCAGCAGGGCACGATAGAGCGCCAGCTGCAGGACATAGGCCGGCGGGACCTCGGCCAGAGAGGCGGGTGCCGGCCGGTTGGTCTTGTAGTCGACGATCGAGACCGCGTCCGGCGTCACCGCCAGCCGGTCGATCTTGCCGGAAATCGAGCGCTTTTTGCCCTTGACCTCCAGGCTGCCCATGATCGCGACTTCGGCACGCGACGACGGCGCAAACAGCTGACTGAAGCGGGGATCCGCAAGGATCGAAGTGACCGAAGCCAAGGCTTTCTCCCGCTCTGACGGAGGCCAGCCGGCGCCGGTTCGTGCGAGGTAGCGTTCCGCTGCTCCCGCGCGTTCGGGCTCGGCAATACCGGGCAGCATCTGCAGCAGCTTGTGCAGGGCAAGCCCACGCAGCACGGCAAAACCTGGCTCCGCATCGGCATCGATAACCGGCGACGCCTTGTCGATCACGGCTTCCTTGCCTTCGTCGATCAGCGCCGCGGCGCCGGATGGCGACAGGGGACGCGGCAAGTCCTCGAACGGCGGCAAGGGCCGGAACAGGCCCGACGGCAAAGGCTCGAAAGCGTCGGCCTGCCGTGCCTGCTCGCTGGATACCAGTGCGACCGGCGGCAGCTTCGTGACATGGAAACGATGCGCCGGCTCGCCGCCGGCGGGATGCGGATGCTGCTGGCTCTCCGGAGCGCCGACCAGTGCGCGGCTGACGATCGAGTGCCAGGTGCCGGCGTTCGGCGCCCGCTTGCCGTGATAGCCGCAGACGATCAGCCGGTCCTCGGCACGGGTCATGCCGACATAGAGCAGCCGGCGGTATTCGTCGTCGGCAAGTTCTCGTGCCCGCGCTGCCGCTGCTTTGGAAAAGCCGTTGGCGACGTCGCTGGCCGAGCGCCAGAGATAGCCCTTGCCATCCCAGGTGGCGCCGGAGCCATCAAAGGGCATCAGGCGCGGCAGATGCTGGTCGCTGAACGGGGCGGAGCCGCCATCGACCAGGAACACCACCGGCGCTTCCAGGCCCTTGGCTGCGTGTACGGTCATGACCCGGACCTCGTCGCGGGTCTGGTCCATCTCGCGCTTGATCTCGGGACCGGCGTTTTCCAGTGTCGACAGGAAGGCTTCCAACCCAGGCAGGCCGGTCCGCTCCTCGGCAAGGCAGAAACTCAGGAACTCGTCGAGAATGTCGCCGGCTTCAGGCCCGAGCCGCGCGATCATTTTTTTGCGCACGCCATCGCGCGCCAGCAGCCCGGCATAGAACTCGAAGACCGGCTTGAACGCGGCCTCATTTGTCCAGATGTCCAGTTGCGCGACGATCTTTGTCAGTCGCTCGCTTTCGCCGGCAAGCTGGCGCAGCGATGCGATCAACGACAACCCAGCCGACCTCTGCGCAGCGAGCGTGAACAATTCCTCCTCGGGCAAATCGAAGATCGGACTGCGCAGCACGGCGGCGAGCGACAGGTCGTCTTGCGGCTGGATCAGGAAATGGCCGAGCGCGATCAGGTCCTTGACCGCTATATGACCGGGCAAGCTCAGCCGGTCGGCGCCGGCGACCGGAATGTCGCGGCGTTTCAAGGCGCGAGTCAGCGCATGGACGAAGCGGTCGCGCTTGCGCACCAGCACCAGCACGTCGCCAGGCCGCAGCCGCTTGCCGCGGCCTTCGATGATCTCACTGGTGCCGATCCAGCCCGCAATGGTGGCGGCGACGTTCTCGGCCACGCGAACCGCCGGTGCATGCGCATGGTCGATGGCTTGCGTCCAATCGTCGGGCTCGTCGACGACGTCGGCGCCGACCGACGGCCACACCTCGACATATCCCGGCGCATCGGTGCGGATCGCCTTGTGGCTCAGCGGATCGGGATCGTGGCTGATGCCGCGCCGCACGAGGGGATCGGCGAAGACGCGGTCAACGGCGGCCAGAACATCGTCGGTCGAGCGGAATGACCAGGTCAGCTTCAGATCGGCGAAGGACGCCTCGGCGTCGCGCACCCTGCCGGCAAACAACAGCCGGCTGTCGGCGAAGGAATCCGGCGCCGCACCCTGGAACGAATAAATCGACTGCTTCTCGTCACCGACTGCGAAGACGGTGCGTTGGACCTTGTCGCGGGCGCCGAAGCCGGCAAAGAACTCTTCCGCCAGCCGCTTCACAACCTCCCATTGATCCGGGCTGGTATCCTGCGCCTCGTCGAGCAGGATGTGGTCGATTCCCTGGTCGAGCTTGTATTGCACCCAGGGGCCGGCATCGGGCCGCGCCAGAAGATTGACGGTGCGGGTGATCAGGTCGTTGAAATCGAGAAAGCCGCGGCTGCGCTTCAGCACTTCATAGCGGGCGATCAGCCAGTCGGCGATGGTCAGCGCGGCAACCGTGCCTTCCAGCATCCGGAACAGGGCCAGCCGATCGACGGTTTCAACGATCGTGCTGGCTGCTGAGAGATAGCGCTCCGCCAGATCCGGCAGTCGGTCGACCAGCGCCTTCTTGAAGGCGTTTGCCGGGTCGTAGGCGTCGCCATCGGTCTTGAGGAAGGCTCTTGCGAGCAATTGCAGGCGGCGAATGGGATCGCTCTCGGCGAACGCCTGGCGCGCATAGGGCAGGATGTTGTTCAGCACCGTCCTGGCATCGGCGGCATCGGCGGCCTGGGCAAAGCCGGCAAAATAATCGGGCAGGAAGCCCGGCAACGGCCAGACCGATGCCGCTATTCCTTCGGCGGTCTGACCGCGGCGGAAATGGAATTCGTCGAACAATGCCTGGAAGCGCGTGCCGTCGCGCCCGACTGCGTCGATGAAATCGCGCAAGCCGTCGCGCTTGCGCACGATCTCGCCTAGCAAGGCATCGAGCCCGGCCTCACCGCCACGATCGAGGATGGTGGCAAAGGCCTCGGCCAGATCCCTGTCGCCGGCGGCAGTGCCGGAAATCATGTCGCGGCGCGCCGCGGCAAACAGCGAAGCCTCCATCTGGCCATCGAGCATCTCGAAATGGGCCGGGATGTTGGCCTCCAGAGGGAACTGGTGCAGCACGGATTCGCAGAAGGCGTGAATGGTCTGGATCTTCAGGCCGCCGGGCGTTTCCAGCGCCTCGGCGAAAAGGCGCCGCGCCCGGCGCATGGTCTCTGGATCCGGCCGCCGGCCTTCCAGCGCCTCGACCTTTGCCGCCAGGTCCGCGTCACCGAGTGTGGTCCATTCCGACAGTGTCGAGAACACCCGGTTCGACATGTTGGCGGCGGCGGCGCGCGTGTAGGTCAGGCACAGTATCTTCGACGGATCGGTGCCGCGCAGCAGCAGCCGGATGACGCGCTGGGCCAACACATGGGTCTTGCCGGAGCCGGCGTTCGCCGACACCCAGGCGGAATTCTGAGGGTCGGCGGCGCGGGCCTGGCTGGTCGCGGTGTCGCTCGGGATGGGATAGGCCTTTTTCATGCCTCCCCTCCCTCGTCACCGGCGTCGCCGCCGGCCGACCATTCCAGCACGCGGGCAAGATGGTCGTAATCGCCATCGGTCTCGCCCTCGCGAAACGGCAGCGCGCGCGACAGGTAACCGGTCGCCGGGTCGGCATAGTGGATCAACAGCTTTTCCAGCCGCGCCCAGGCCTCTTCGGCAAGATCGGCTGCGGTGCGCGGTTGGCGGTTGTGTTCGAGGATCGATTCCTCGAACACCTCGCCATTCGGCTTCAACCTGATGAAGGCCAGTTGCGACGGTTCACGCGCGCCCAAATCCTTGAAGGCGCCGCGCCTGAGCAGAGCGCCCTCCAGCGCCAGTTGCGGCGCCAGCAGCGTGTGCGCCTGCGCCTTGGACGGCGAGGAGCCGGTCTTGTAGTCCAATATGTCGGCCATGCCGCCAGCCAGCAGGTCGACACGGTCGGCATAGCCGGACAGCGTCACGCCGGACTGGCCAACGACGGTCTTTCCGGCGCGCTCCTCGGCATGCCGCCGGATCACCGCGCCGGCGCGCGTGCGCTCCCACTCGATGATGTTGGCGGCAAGCTTTTCGAAACGCGGCCACCACACCGCTTCGACATCGGCTGGAAGGGCTGCATCGGCAAAACAGGCACGGCCGGCTGATATGAGGCCGGCGAGCGCATCGGGAGCACGTGGATCGGCGACGCGTGCCGCGAACAGGTGCAGGATGGCATGGAACAGCGTGCCGCGCTCGGCCGCACCGGGGTCGCGGATGACCGGATCGAGCGGCACCAGGCCGAGGATTCGTCTTGCGTAGACGGCATAGGGATCACGGCGCAGTGTCTCGATCTCGGTGACCGAGAAATGGCCAGGGCGCACTGACAAGGGCGGCCTCGGCTGCGGCCGCGGCGCGAAATCCTGTCTTGGACCGGAGTCGAGCGCGCGCGCCCAGGTGAGCAGTTCGTCACCACGGCGGCGCAGCGCTGCCGCCTGGTCGTTGCCGATGAAGGTGAGCAGGCGCTGCAACCAGCGCGACGGCACCGCCGGTGCATCGCCGGCACGCGCCGAGCGGGCCAGCAGCACCTTCTTCGCGCCCATGGCCATCTGGAAATCATGCGCGGCAAGGCCGATGCGCCGTTCCGGCGGTTCGAGATCGATGCCGGTCTTCATCAGCCGCGACATGAAGCGGTCGCTCTCGGGCTTGCGCGGCCATACGCCCTCGTTGAGCCCGCCGATGACCAGCGTGTCGACAGTCTGCAAGCGTGCTTCCAGCGCGCCCCAGATGGCGATGTTCCTGTCGGTGCCTTGCGCCGGTTTTACCGTTTCAGGCGCGACCAGCGCCGCCATCACGTCGGGCCATTCGTTCGCCGCGAACGACAAGGGCGCGGAAGCCGCGATCAGTCCGCGCAGCAGTTCGGCAAGCTTTTCGCCGGCGTCACCGGCATAGAGTTCGGCAAGGCCCCCATCTGCGGTGCGCCCGAGATTTTCGAGGGCGACGGCGCTGGCTGTGACCAATGCGGCAAGTTCGGCGTTATCCTGGCTCCGGAAAGCAGCAAGTGGCGCGAGCGCTTGTGTGAGGCGGTCGAGCAAATTCCGTGCGCTTTCGATGGAACGCACGGTCAGCCGCGACAACCAGAAGGGTGGCCGGCTCCCGCTGCCGAGGCCGGTGAGGCGAGCCTCGAACAATTCCGGAAGCGAAACGATGTCGGGGCGGCCGGTGCCGCCGCGCAGCGCCACCAGTTCGACCAGCTCCGCCGCACCGCGCACATCAGCCCGTTCGAGGCCAAGGCCAAGCAGCGGATGCTTGAGCAGCGACAGCAGTGCGACGGGATCGCCTGGCCGGAACACCGCCTCGAGCGCCAGCCTGAGCAGGCTGGCCGCCGGGGTGTTGGCGAGCGGTGTGCCACCGGAATCGTCGGCAACAACTCCGAAGCGCTGGAGCTCGACCGAAACGCGCCGCGCCAGCGCACGGTCGCCGGTGACGAGAGCGGCCTTTTGGCCTGATACTTCGACCGCGCGCTTGAGCGCGACGGCAATGGCCACGGCTTCATCGCGTTCGCTGGCTGCTTCGAGCAAGGTCACGCCGGCGAATGCCCCGGCGATATCGGACGCCGAAAAGCCATTGCGCGTCTCGGCCCACAATTCGGTGGTCTCGGCCGGCCGCAGGGCTTCGCCGACAAGGGCGGCGCGAAGCGCGAGCCGTGGCTCGGCCGCGTCGATCTCCTCGACATCGCCGCGCAACACTCCGATCTTGCCGATCAGCCTGGCCAGACCGTATTGCGGATGGCCAAGCACGGCCGGACGGGCGCCAGGCGCTGCAATTGCCTGAAAGGATGCTTCGTCCAGCGTGCGGTCAAGACCGGGCAGCACGATGGCGCCGCCGGGCAAGCGGGCAATCGCCGCAAGCAGTTCGGCGGTGGCCGGAATGGAGCCGGTCGAGCCCGCGGCGATGACCGGTCCAGCGGGCGGATTGCCCTGCAGCCGCGCCGCCTCGGCGCGGATCAGCGCGCTGCGATGCGCGGCCGGATTGGAGCGATCGCTCTCGGCAAGGAATTTCGGCCAGGCGTCGGTGACGATGCCTAGGAATTCGAGCGTCACCTGCCACCATCCGGCAAGGTTGCCACTCACCAGGTCGGTGAGCTTGGCCCAGTCCGTGCCTTCGGTCTCGATCTCGTCCATCAGCCTTGCCAGATCGCGCGCCAGCCAGATCGCATCGGCGGTGGAAGCCGGGATGAGTATCTCCTCGGCGAAAAGAGCGGCGACATGCGCCGGCAGCCGGCGTTTCCAGGCGCGCACCAGTGGCGTCAGCAGCAACAGGCGCTCAGTCGCGGCTATCGGCGGCGCGAGATGGATCGCCGCCGCTGCCTCGGTCTCGAACGCGGCCTCATCCTCGTCGAACTCGCCGAGTGGCCGGATGACCGGCAGGATCGCCGAACCGCCGCCACCGCGTGCCGCCAGGCTGTCGACGAAGACACCCCGCAGCGCGCGCGCTGCCCGGCGCGTCGGCACATAGATGGTGACATCGGCCAGAGCGAGCGGGTCGCCGTCGAAGCGAAAGCCAGGAACAAGGCGGCCGGCAAGCAGCGCTTCGGCAAGCGTCGGTAGAAACGGCGCTCCGGGCGGGATCGAGAAAACGCGGCTTGAGCCGCTCATTGCGACTCGATTAGCGCGCCGGCGACCGCCGCTTCGGCAAGCGGAATGGCATCGGGCGTGCCGACGGTGATCCACTGGCCGTGCATCGGCATGCCGAACAGCCGCCCGGCGGCGATGCTCGAATCGAAATAGGCGTTGAGCGAGTGCGGCCCGGCCGCTGCTTGCCCGAACAGGCGCGGATGGACGATCGCCGCCCCAGCATAGATCAGGCCCGCCGGATCGCCTTTCGAGCGCCGCAAGGCACCATCCGGCGCCACCAGGAAATCGGTGCTGCCGCAGTGTCCGGTCGCCTGATGGAGATCCGCCAGCATCAGCAGAATATCCATTTTCGCCGCGTCCCATGCAAGGGCGAGGCGATCGAGATTGAGGGGACCGTCGTCGATCCAGAAGGTGTCGGCGTTGAGGATGTAGAAGGGCTGCTCACCCAATTCCGGCAACGCCTTGACGATGCCGCCGGCGGAATCGAGAAGTCTTTCGCTCTCATCGGAAATGACGACCTGTGGCGCGTGGCGCGTGGCGACATGGGCGACGATCTGTTCGGGAAAATAATGGACGTTGACCACGGCCTTGCCGACACCGGCGGCGGCCAGGCTGTCGAGGCTCCAGTCGAGCAGCGTCTTGCCGGCGATCCTGACCAGCGGCTTGGGAATGGTGTCGGTGATCGGCCGCATGCGTTTGCCGAGCCCGGCGGCAAGTACGATGGCAGTGTCCGGTTTTGCTGTCACAGCGCTCGCTCCTCCAGCAAACCGTTGGCGTTGTAGAAATCGCGCATGCTTGCCAGCGCCGGATGAGACAAGGCCCGGCGCAGATAATCGCGAATGCGCGGCAGATGTTTTAGATAATAGGGCTTGCCGTCGCGCTTTTCGAGCCGGACGAAGATGCCGAGGATCTTGGAGTTCCGCTGCGCCGCCATGATGGCGTAGGATTCCAGGAAACTTGCTTCGTCGAAAGCGCCGGCTGCGTGGCGCGCCGCGATATAGGCATCGAGCGTCTCTCTCTCGATCTCGGGCGACATCGTGACGCGCGCGTCCATGGCGAGCGAGGCGACGTCATAGGCGGACGGGCCGATCAGCGCATCCTGGAAATCGACAATGCCCAGCCGGTCATGCCCGAAACGATCGCCGCGCCAGATGATGTTGGGCGAATGGAAGTCGCGCAGCATCAGCGTGACTTCGCGGCCGTGCAGACGATCGAGAAGCGCATTCCACTCCCTGTGGTAGCCGGCGCGCAAGCTGTCGCTTGCCGGGCTGCCCGATAGCGCCGGCACGTACCAATCGACCAGCAGATCGACTTCGATCATCATGGCATCACGGTCGAAAGGCGGCACGTCGTGGAAGCCGCTGTGCCCTGTTTCCAGGCGCTGCGGCCAGGCCCTGCCATGCATCATGGCCAGCAGCTCGGCCGCCGCCGCGCAGCGCTCGGCCACTGGCTGGCCATCGCTGCCGAGAAATGCTTCAGAACCAAGATGTTCGAGCAGCAGGAATCCCTGCTCCTGGTCCTCGGCATGGATTTCCGGAACGCTGACGCCGCCGGCCCTCAAGGCGCGGTCGATGGCGACGAAGGCGGAGACCGACTGGGCGGTATGAGCGATCTCGGCATAGGCTCTGCCGTCGCGCACAGGTGGGCCGAGCACCAGCCGGGGCGAGTTCATCAGCACTCGCGGCTTCCGGTCCGGCAGCGAAACGATTTCGTAGGAGCGGGCCGAAGCATCGCCAATAAAATGGCGGCGCTGCGCTTGCCCCCAGCCGGCGTTCACGAGAAAGTCGCGCATGGCCAGCGATCGTGCCGCCCGATCGAAGGCAGCGCCCTGCCCCGACAATCTCGCCAACCGGCCGTCGCCATGCTGGACGAGTTCGATCAGGACCGCGGTTTTCGGCAGATAGTCTTCCGCACGTTCCGGCCATTCGACCAAAGCGGCGCCTTGGGACAGGGCTTCGTCGAAGCCGAGCTCATCGATCTCGGCCGCCGAGGACAGGCGGTAGAGATCGAAATGATGGACCGGGATGCGCGTGTCGTAGCTCTGCACCAGCGTGAAGGTCGGGCTCGGAACATCGAGACCGGCATCGTCGGCCAAGGTCCTGATCAAGGCCCGCGCCAACGTCGACTTGCCGGCGCCGAGATCGCCCTTGAGGGCAAGCACATCACCCGGGCGCAGCGACAGGGCAAGATCTTCGCCCAGCCGTGCTGTCTGTGTCTCGTCGGCGAGCAAACGCTCCAGCACCAATCCCGTCATCGAGCGTGCTACTCGGCCGCGGCACGGATGCCCGGCATATCGGGAAAGGTGCAGATGACGGTCGTGCCCTTGTCCTTGCCGGTTTCGATGCGAACGCTGCCGCCATGCAGCTCGACAAAGCTCTTGACGATCGACAGGCCGAGACCGGCACCGCGCCGGCGGCCGCCATTGGCGCGCGGCTCGAAGCGGCGAAACACCGAATCGAGCAGGTCCGGCGGCATGCCGGGACCGTCGTCATGAACCGAGAATTCCACCCCGTCCGCCAGATTGCGGCAAGTGAGCCGGATGGTGCTGGCTTCCGGCGCGTAGTTGGCGGCGTTGCTAAGCAGATTGTAGAGGATCTGGCGGACGCGGATTTCGTCGCCGTGGAACGTCTTCGGCGCAGCGGTGGCGTCGACCTCAAGCCTGATCGAATGCTCTTCCAGCCGGTCGGCGACCAGTTCGGCCGCGGCCGCAATGGTGCGATCGACGTGCACCTCGGAAATGTCGAGCTGCATGATGCCGGCGTCCACCGTCGCCAGATCGAGGATGTCGTTGACGATGGTGAGCAGCACCGAGGACGACGAGCTGACATGCTCGACGTATTCGCGCTGTTTCTGCGTCAGCGGACCGGTCGTGGGCTGCGACAGCAGTTCAGTGAAGCCGATGATGTTGGTCAGCGGTGAGCGCAGTTCATAGGAGACGTGCTGGACGAATTCGTTCTTGAGCTGGTCGGATTTCTGCAGCGCCTCGTTCTTGTCCTTCAGCGCCCTTTCGACATGAACGCTGTCGGTAACGTCGACGAAGGTCATCATCACCTGCCCGTTGGGTAACGGGATCATGGCGTAGCTCAGCACATTGCCGTTGTTGAGTTCGGCCTGGCCGTGGCGGTCGCGGCGCTCGTCGTCGAAGCCGGTGATGGCGGCGACGAAGCCTGGCCAGGGACTGTCCGCCGCCCGCCGGTCGCAAAGGTCGCGGATCGTGGAGACGTGGACATTTGGCTTGGCCGCTTCGCCGCTCAAACCCCAGAGTGTGGCAAAGGCGGGATTCGACAGCCGAAGCCTGCCGTCGGGGCCGAACACCGCCACGCCTTCGGCAAGATTGTCGAGCGTCTCGCCCTGGACCCGCACCGCTGTCTGGTAGCGGCTTTCGAGGTCCATCTTCTCGGTCAGGTTCTCGAACACCCAGGTCACGCCACCCTTGGGCTGCGGGTTGGCAACGACGCGGATGGTCTTGCCGTCCGGCAGATGCCACCAATGCTCCTGCGATTCCACGGCACGATAGGCGCCGAGCAGACCTTCCTTCCAGCGGCGCCATTCCGGTTGCTCGGCGATCTTGCCCTCGCTGCGCAGCCGGTCGAGCAGCAGCGCATTGTCGGGAGCGCTGTGCAGGAAACCACTGTCGAGGCCCCATAGCTTCTGAAAGGCCTGATTGAAGAACCGCAGCTTCTCGTCGGTGTCGAAAATGGCGACCGCCGTATTGAGCTGATCGAGCGTGTCGGCGTGGCTCCTGACGGTCCGCTCGTATTCGCCGCGAACCGTCTCGATGGCGCTGGTGTCGCAAGCAAGCCCGGCCGAGCCATCGCTGCCGGCGAAATCGGTGACTGCAAACACACGGCGATCACCTTCGATCACGGTGGAAAGCGACTGTTCGAAGACCGGATGTGTCTTGTGCTGGGCTGCAATCGCATCGCGTGCCTGGCCGCCGAGGAACTCCTTTGCCTCCCGAACCGCGGTTTCGGCATTTTCGGATTCGACCGCATCGGCATAGGCCCGGTTGACCCACTTCAGCCGCCCATCCGCGCTGCGAAGCCAGGCCGGCATGTTCAGCGCGTCGAGCAGGCCGATCATCGTATCATGGTCGGCGGCCAGCCGCTGGTTCTCGATCTTCAGCCTGGCCTGGCTGCGCTGCGTCTCCGAAAGCGAGATAAAACGCACGAGCACATGCGCCGCGCTCTTGCGGCCATGCACTTCGAGCGGAGCGCCGGCCTGCGATTCGATGACGAGGTCGAAGGGTTTGGCCTTTTCGCGCAATCCCGCAACGGCATGTTCAAGTGCTGCCGCCGAACGCGGCATCAGCCAGCGGCCGAAAGCGAGGAAAGCGGCCCGGTCCTCCGGAGCGCCGGTTTCGACGGGCAATGTGCCGATGAGTTCGGGCTTCTTGTTCTCCGCGGCCCAGACGACCACGCGCTGGTCGCGCAGATTGAGCAGCGCCTCCGAGCGGCGGAGCGCCGCGTTGATGTCGGCGAGGCGGCTCCTGAGCTCGACATTTTCCGCCGAGGTGCGGGCTCTTTCGCGGATGAGAACGATGGCCGAGAGAAGGGCAGCGCCCGTCACCCCGACAAACACGGCAAGCTGCATCACCTCGACGGCGCTCATCGACAATCCGGCGACGGCGGAACCAGCGGTCTCGGCATGCGCGACAGCACCTGCCAAAGGGCCGGCAAGCACGGAGGTGGCAAGGAAGATCGACGCACGGACGCGCCAGGACAGGCCCCCGCTTTGCAAGGCGGAGCCAGTGATCCTCGAATCGTCATGGCCGCCGGAAACGGCCCGTCCCGCTCTGTGCGGGTGTTGCCCCGGCATGTCTTGGTCCTCTCCGCCGCCTGAATGCAAGACCGCCCTGATGCACACCTCTCTTGAACCCCTCTCGGGCTGGAAGCGTCGCGAATCAGCTGACAATAAACCCTCGCCGAATCGTCGTGAAGGCGATTGCGCGCAAAAAATAAAGCCGGGCGAAAAGTCAATCGCCCGGCCTCAATATCTGGTAGCAATTTTAGATTTGGTTAATAGCGGTAGTGTTCCGGCTTGAACGGACCCTGCGGCGTGACGCCGATATAGGCCGCCTGCTCACCGGACAATTCGGTGAGGCGGGCGCCAAGCTTGTCGAGATGCAGGCGCGCGACCTTTTCATCGAGATGCTTGGGCAGGACATAGACCTGGTTCTCGTACTGGCCGGGCTTGGTGTACAGCTCGATCTGGGCCAGCACCTGGTTGGTGAAGGATGCCGACATGACAAAGCTCGGGTGGCCAGTGGCGTTACCGAGATTGAGCAGGCGGCCTTCGGACAGAAGGATCATCCGCTTGCCGTCCGGGAAGGTGATCATGTCCACCTGCGGCTTGACGTTGGTCCATTTCAGGTTGCGCAGCGCGGCCACCTGGATCTCGTTGTCGAAGTGACCGATGTTGCCGACGATCACCATGTCCTTCATCGAGCGCATGTGGTCGAGGGTGACGACATCCTTGTTGCCGGTGGTGGTGATGACGATGTCGGCGGTGGGTGCCGCGTCTTCCAGCGTGACGACTTCAAAACCATCCATCGCCGCCTGCAGGGCGCAGATCGGATCGACCTCGGTGACCTTGACACGGGCGCCGGCGCCCTTGAGCGAGGCCGACGAGCCCTTGCCGACGTCGCCGTAGCCGCAGACGACGGCGACCTTGCCGGCCATCATCGTGTCGGTGCCGCGACGGATGCCGTCGACGAGCGATTCCTTGCAGCCGTATTTGTTGTCGAATTTCGACTTGGTGACCGAGTCGTTAACGTTGATGGCGGGAAAGGGCAGCAGGCCCTTCTTCTGCAGCTGGTAAAGCCGGTTGACGCCGGTCGTCGTCTCTTCGGTGACGCCGCGGATCGCCGCCTTCTGCTTGGTGAAGAAGCCGGGCGACGCCTTCAGGCGCTTCTTGACCTGCGCGTAGAAATATTCCTCTTCCTCGCTCTGCGGGTTGGACAATACGTCCTCGCCGGCCTCGGCGCGGGCGCCGATCAGGATGTACATGGTGGCGTCGCCGCCATCATCGAGGATCATGTTGGAGAGGCCGCCGTCGGCCCACTGGAAAATCTTGTCGGTGTAGTCCCAGTACTGCTCGAGCGACTCGCCCTTGACGGCAAACACCGGGATACCGGCCTCGGCGATGGCCGCGGCCGCGTGATCCTGGGTCGAGAAGATGTTGCAGGAGGCCCAGCGGATATCGGCGCCGAGCGCCTTCAGCGTCTCGATCAGCACTGCGGTCTGGATGGTCATGTGCAGCGAGCCGGTGATGCGCGCGCCCTTGAGCGGCTGCTTGTCGCCGAATTCCTCGCGGCTGGCCATCAGGCCCGGCATCTCGGTCTCGGCGATCTCGATTTCCTTGCGGCCCCAGCCGGCAAGCGAGATGTCGGCGACCACATAGTCCTTGCTACCCGTCATGGCAGTGCTCCGAAGTTTTGTGCTGCGAATTGGTTGCGGATGCGCCCACGCCGGCAGGCGCGTTGAAGGGCGCGAATTGCCGGGTTGACTAGCAGATCGGCACCGGGACGACAATGGGATATAAAGAAATCTTTATTCGTGCATGTCTCTCGGACATGCGTGCGCGGTGTGGCGGATCAGCTTTCCTCGCCGAAGCGGGACGCCACCAGCTGCTCCAGAGCGTCGATGACCTGCCGCGCCTGCGGCCCGCTGGCGGTGACGCGGATCGAGTAGCCGGGGCTTGCCGCCAGCATCATCAGGCCCATGATCGAGGTGCCGCCGACCTGGACGCCGTCCTTCTCGACATGCACCGAGGCGTCGAAACCGCTGGCCAGCTGGACGAATTTCGCCGAGGCGCGGGCGTGCAGGCCGCGCTGGTTGATGATGGGGAAGTCCCTCGTGATGGTATCTTTGGTGATCTGATCTTTTTCCGGGGACAGCGCGTTCATTTGCTGCTCAGAAGCTGACTGGCGACATTGATGTATTTGCGGCCGGCCGCCTGCGCCTCGTCGAGCGCGGCGGCCATATTGTCGCCCTTGCGGATCGAGGAGAGCTTGATCAGCATCGGCAGGTTCATGCCGGCGATCACTTCGGTGCGGCCGGACTCCATCACCGAGATGGCAAGGTTGGAGGGCGTGCCGCCGAACATGTCGGTCAGCACGATGACCCCCGCCCCTGTGTCGACACGGGCAACAGCGTCGACGATATCGCGGCGACGCTGCTCCATATCGTCATCGGCGCCGATCGCCACGGTTTCGAAATTGTCTTGTGGCCCGACGACATGTTCCACGGCATGTCGAAACTCGGCGGCCAGTTGACCGTGCGTTACAAGCACGAGTCCGATCATTCTTTGGTGGCTCCCGTCATCGCCGCTTCACAGGCGCATTTTATGCTCGCCAGCCATTCCAGGCGGCGGGAGCGCTATCTTGTCGACGCACGGCCCGTTGACAAGCCCAAAATTGCGCAGGTCCATGCCATTTTGACGCATTGCAGCAAAAAAGCCGGGGCGGATCATAGAAAAGGCGCGATCGACAGCCGCGCCATCACGGCGGGCAGTGCCGTGGCGGCGTTACGCTCGGCAAGGTCGATACGCGGCACCGGGCAGCCTGCGACAGGCTCGCTGATTTCCTCCTCCTGGAAACGGGCCATCTCTGCCTTTGGCACCAGCCTCACATGCAGGTCGATCACTCCGCCCGGCTCGAACGGCAGCGGGCGCGGCAAGAACCCAGGCACTTCGGCGAGACCGGCGATGGTCGCCGGCACGCGACAGACCAGCCGCCCGGCGCGGGCTGCGGCAAGCAGCCTGTCGTCGCCGATCAGCCGCGAGAACAGTCCGCGCGCGCGGCAATGGTCCAGGAGTGTCAGCGCCAACGTCGTCTTACCGGCGCCGGACGGCCCGGTGATAAGGACGCCGCGCTCGCCGATCAGGATCGCGGTTCCGTGAATGTTTTCAGGCTGTGCAACTGGATCAGGCACGATCTTGCACGATCATGTTTTTGGATGAAGCATGATGATCTTGTCCGAAAACCGGTTTCCACTTTTCGGGATCATGCCTGTTGGATCAAGCATGATCTCTGGACGAACGGAACCGTTCGTCCGAGAAAACCGGTTTCCACTTTTCGGGATCATGCTTCGGCCGGCAGCGTCACGACGAAGCGCGCGCCCTTGATCTCGCCGGGTTTGGTGCCGGGGATGTTCTCGGCGGTCAAGGTGCCGCCATGGGCCTCGACGATCTGCCTGGATATCGACAGGCCAAGGCCTGAATTCTGGCCGAACGCCTCGCCGGCCGGCCGGTCGGTGTAGAAGCGTTCGAAGATGCGGTCGATGTTGTCGGCCCGGATGCCGGGACCATTGTCGTCGATCGTGATGATGTTGAACTTGCCGGCGCGCGCCAGCGACAGGCCGATGTGGCCATGGTCCTCGGGAACGAAGGAGCGGGCGTTCTCGATCAGGTTGGTGATGACCTGGCCGATGCGCAGGTCATGGCCGACGACGAAATAGCCTTTGACGCCCTGCGGCAGTTTGGCGACCTTGAACTCGATCTCGACCGCCTTCTTGTTGCGCGTGGCTTCACGCGAAACGACAACGAGATCGGTGATGAATTTCTTCAAGTCGACGGTCCCGGCATCTTCGCGTGCGAGCTCCGCGTCAAGACGGGAGGCATCGGAAATATCGGTGATGAGGCGGTCCAGCCGCCTGACATCGTGCTGGATCACGTCCATCAGCCGGCCGCGCGAATCGTCGTTCTTGGCCAGCGGCAAGGTTTCCACCGCGCTGCGCAGCGACGTCAGCGGGTTCTTCAATTCATGCGACACGTCGGCCGCAAAGCTTTCGATCGCCTCGATGCGGGCGTAGAGTGCGTTGGTCATGTCGCGTATCGCGATCGACAGATTGCCGATCTCGTCCTGGCGGTCGGAAAAGTCGGGGATTTCCTCACGGCTCTTGACGCCGCGCCGCACCCGCACCGCCGCCGCCGACAGCCGGCGCAGCGGATTGGCTATGGTGGAGGCGAGCAGCATCGACAGGATGGCGGTGACCAAGGCCGCGATGCCGAAGACGCGCAGGATCGCCTTGCGCTCTGCGGCGACGATCTTGTCGATATCGCCGCCTTCGGTCGACAGCATCAGAACGCCGAGAACGGCGCGGAAGCGCTGGATGGGCACCGCCACGGAAACGATCTGCTCACCCTGCTCCGAGATGCGCACGATGGTAGATGGGCTGCCGGTGAGCGCCTTGACCACTTCCGGGAAGGCGGCGCCATTGCCGCCCGGCTGCTCGTGATAGACCGGCAGCTCGGTGTTGCGGAAGAAGTCGAAGACGAATTTCTGGATGCGCTCGAGCAGATCGGGCTGTTCCTCTTCGACCGGCGGCAGGTCGTAGCGCAGGATTTGGCCGCGCGAATAGAGATGGCGTGAATCGAGCAGCAGGTTGGCGTCGCGGTCATAGATGCGGGCGCGGGTCCGGGTCGGCGAGATCAGCCTTCTCAGCACCGGCGCGACACGTTCCGGGTTGATCGGGAAGTCGAGATTATCGAGCTGGTCGGAGCCTGGTCCAAGGCTTTCGCCGGCCTGCAGCTCAAGCAGCTTTTCCGGGTCGATGCTGATCGAATCCGTCTCGACCGTCGCCGACGCCGCGATCGCGCCGGCGATGATCTCGCCCTGCGTCATCAGGCTTTCGACGCGGGCGTCGATCAGCCCGTCGCGGAAGGTGTTGAGATAGAGGATGCCGGTCACCAGGACGGCAAGGCCGGCAAGATTGAGGAAAAGGATACGCCGCGTCAGGCTGGAAAAGATATGATGGCCGAGGAAGCGGCGCATCGGCACCGTGATCTTCGACACGAAGGACGGCATGATCCGCGACGGCCGCCTCGAGGCGCCCGCCGGTCTGCTTCGCTGTGCCTCGACTGCCATCGAATAGCAGCTCCCGCCTAGTCTCTACTTAGATGCATGTCGTCATCCCAAAACCGGCACCACTTTTGGGCGACATGCACTCACGCCTCGCGGAACCGGTATCCGACTCCGTAAAGGGTCTCGATCATCTCGAAGTCGTCGTCGACGGCCTTGAATTTCTTGCGCAGCCGCTTGATGTGGCTGTCGATGGTGCGGTCGTCGACATAGACCTGTTCATCATAGGCCGAATCCATCAGCGCATCACGGCTTTTTACGACACCGGGACGCTGCGCCAGCGAATGCAGGATCAGGAACTCGGTGACGGTGAGCGTCACCGGCTCGCCCTTCCAGGTGCAGGTATGGCGCTCCTGGTCCATGACGAGCTGACCGCGTTCGAGCGAGCGGGCCTGCTGGCTGGGTGTCTTGGCGGCGGCCTCGCGGGCACTGGCACGGCGCAGCACGGCGCGCACCCGCTCGACCAGCAGACGCTGCGAGAACGGTTTGCGGATGAAATCGTCGGCGCCCATCTTGAGGCCGAACAATTCATCGATTTCGTCGTCCTTTGAGGTCAGGAAGATCACCGGGAGGTCGGACTTCTGGCGCATCCGGCGCAGCAGTTCCATGCCGTCCATGCGCGGCATCTTGATGTCGAGGATGGCAAGGTTAGGCGGGCGTGCCGCCAATCCCTCCAGCGCTGACGCACCATCCGTGTAGGTCTCGACGCGATACCCCTCGGATTCGAGGGCGATCGACACCGATGTCAGAATGTTGCGGTCGTCATCGACAAGCGCGATTGTTGCCATTTCAAGCGGCTCCCTCATGAGCTGTCCCTTCTTTCGTAGAGAAGGGGCTTTTGCAGGACAAATTAGGTACAAAATGTGGCATAGGCCTTGCCCGCTGTCACGCGCGGCATGCCGGCGGCCACAATCCTACCTCGATATGGATTGGACGAACGTACATCGCCAATCCTTTGGGCAACCGCCGAACTTTTTGCACATATAAACGATTTAAACAACTTTCAAAATTTTTAAATCGATTAATGATTTGATATCATTCGCCTTTTCTGTTTCTGAGCATTTCAGTCCGCGGTGCGGGCTTGTCGGAAACACGCCGGCAAAGATGCGGCAATCCAAGAAGGGACACCCATGTCGGAAGTCGGCAAACGCAATCCTGCCTGCGCTATCGATCATATCGGCCTGAAAACCACCGGCGTGGTGCGCTATAATTTCGGTGCGGCAGCCCTTTATGAGGAATCGATCCGACGCGGCGAAGCCAGGCTGACCGCGCACGGCGCGCTGCTCGCCGAGACCGGCCAGCACACCGGCCGCTCGCCCAAGGATAAATTCGTCGTCCGCGACGGCGCCACCGAGCCGCACATCTGGTGGGACAACAACAAGGCGATCTCGCCGGCCCAGTTCGACGCGTTGCTTGCCGATTTCCAGGCGCACGCCGCCGACAAGGATATTTACGTCCAGGATCTGGTTGGCGGCGCCGATGAAGAGCTGAAGCTGCCCACCAGGGTCATCACCGAGTTTGCATGGCACTCGCTGTTCATCCGCAATCTGCTCATCCGGCCGAATGCCGCCGAGCTCGAGCATTTCGTACCGGACATGACCATCATCGACCTGCCGTCCTTCCGTGCCGATCCAGCCCGCCACGGCAGCCGTACCGAAACGGTGATCGCCGTCGACCTCACGCGCAAGATCGTGCTGATCGGCGGCACCTCCTATGCCGGCGAGATGAAGAAGTCGGTGTTCACCATGCTCAACTATCTGCTGCCGGCGAAAGGCGTGATGCCGATGCATTGCTCTGCCAATGAGGGCGCGGCCGGCGATGCAGCCATCTTCTTCGGCCTGTCGGGCACCGGCAAGACGACGCTCTCGGCCGATCCCTCGCGCACGCTGATCGGCGACGACGAGCATGGCTGGGGGCCGCATGGCATCTTCAATTTCGAAGGCGGCTGCTACGCCAAGACGATCAAGCTGTCGTCGGAAGCCGAGCCGGAAATATTTGCCACCACGCAGCGCTTCGGCACCGTACTGGAAAATGTCGTGCTCGATGTCGATGGCGTGCCGGATTTCAACGATGGGAGGCTCACCGAAAACACGCGCTGCGCCTATCCGCTGGACTTCATCCCCAATGCCAGCAAGACGGGACGCGCCAACCATCCCAACAACATCATCATGCTGACCGCCGACGCCTTCGGCGTGATGCCGCCGATCGCGCGGCTGAGCCCGGCGCAGGCGATGTATCATTTCCTCTCCGGTTACACCGCCAAGGTGGCCGGCACCGAAAAGGGCGTGACCGAGCCCGAAGCGACGTTTTCCACCTGTTTCGGCGCGCCGTTCATGCCGCGCCATCCGTCGGAATACGGCAACCTGCTGCGCGAGCTGATCGCCCGCCATGGCGCCGATTGCTGGCTGGTCAACACCGGCTGGACCGGCGGCGCCTACGGTACCGGCAAGCGCATGCCGATCAAGGCGACGCGGGCCTTGCTTGCCGCCGCACTCGACGGCTCGCTGAAGACGGCCGAGTTCCGCACCGACCCTCATTTCGGTTTCGAGGTGCCGGTGGCGGTTCGCGGCGTCGACAGCGCCATTCTCGACCCGCGCTCGACCTGGGCTGACAAGGCCGGCTATGACCTGCAGGCGGCAAGACTGGTCGGCATGTTCGCCGTCAACTTCGAGAAATTCGAACGCCATGTCGACGCCGTGGTGCTGGGCGCCGCGCCGCACATGCAGGAAGCGGCGGAGTAATCACGCCATCGGGCTAAGCCGTCGTTGAAGGGCCCGGTCTCGATCGGGCCTTTTCTTTTTTGATCCGCCGCGCCATGACTGCGGCATGGCGAGCGACGACAACATCATCATTGCCGACGAAGCGGTGATCTACCCGGGCGACCTGCACGAGGACTTCATCCGTTCGTCCGGTCCGGGCGGCCAGAACGTCAACAAGGTGGCGACGGCGGTGCAGCTGCGCTTCGATGCGGCCAACGCAACGGGCCTGTCGGAGCGCGTGCGCGAGCGCACGATCAAGCTTGCCGGCCAGCGTGCCACCAAGGACGGCGTCATCGTCATCGAGGCAGGCCGCTTCCGCACCCAGGAACAGAACCGGGCGGACGCACGGGCACGGCTCACGGCGCTGGTGGCCAAGGCCGCCGAACCGCCGCCGCCGCCGCGCAAGAAGACGCGGCCGTCGAAGGGTGCGGTGGAGCGGCGGCTGAAGAGCAAGGCCGGACGCGGCACGATCAAGAAACTGCGCGGCCGGGTGGAGAACGATTAAGCACTACACACCCAATGGCGAGCACACAAAACAACTTCCAATTTCGAACCGCAAATGACATGAGCGGCGACTTTCGGGTCGCCGTTTTCATTTGGCGATGGCATGCTTGACTTTTGACGAACGGATCTAGCGACCAAGCCTATGCTCGTCCTGCCCAAAGGCGTCCGCCACATGCCGGCTTACCTGTCACGCAGCGTGCAGGAAGCGCTGGTCGATGAGGTGAGAAGCATCGTGCAGCAGGCGCCGCTGTTCGTGCCGGCGATGCCGCGCACCGGCAAGGAGATGAGCGTGCGCATGACCAATTGCGGCCCGCTCGGCTGGGTTACCGACAAGGAGCAAGGCTACCGCTACCAGCCGACGCATCCGGTGACCGGAGCGCCATGGCCGCCAATCCCGAATAGCCTGCTCGAGCTGTGGCGGCAGGTCTCGGGCTATCCGCATCCGCCGGAAGCGTGCCTGGTCAATTTCTACACGCCAGAGGCAAAGATGGGCCTGCACCAGGACCGCGACGAGGCCGATTTTTCGGCGCCGGTGGTTTCCGTCTCGCTCGGCGACGATTGCCTGTTCAGGGTTGGCCAAGTGACGCGCGAGGGGGCGACGCGCGAGGGCGGCACAAAGTCGTTTCGACTGAAAAGCGGCGATGTCGTGGTGCTCGGCGGCGAAGGCCGCCTGTGCTTCCACGGCGTCGACCGGATCTATCCCTCGACTTCGGCGCTGCTGAAAAATGGCGGCCGTATCAATCTGACGCTGCGACGGGTGACGAAGCCGGCCGTCACAGCTTCCTGAGTGCCACTTCCTCGACCCGGTGGTCGGCGCCCTTGCGCAGGATGAGGTCGGCGCGGGCCCGCGTCGGCAGGATGTTCTCGCGCAGGTTCTTCAGGTTGATGTTGGTCCACAGACCTTCGGCGATGGCGCGCGCCGAACCCTCCGAGAGCTGCGAATAGCGGTGAAAGAAGGACTCCGGGTTGCGGAAAGCGGTCTCACGCAGCCGCATGAAGCGGGAGATGTACCAATTGTGGATCAGCTTCTCGTCGGCATCGATATAGATGGCGAAGTCGAAGAAATCCGACAGGAAGGGCACGATCTTGCCGTCCTGCGGCAGCTTGCCGGGCTGCAGGACATTGATGCCTTCGAAGATCAGGATGTCAGGCCGATCGATGGTGACGAACTCGCCGGGAATGACGTCATAGGTCAGATGCGAATAGACCGGCGCGCGGACATCGGGCAGCGCCGACTTGATCCCCGAGAGGAAGCGCAGCAGCGCGCCGACATCGTAGCTGTCCGGAAATCCCTTGCGTTCCATCAGGTTCTCGCGGCGCAGGACCTCGTTGGGAAGCAGGAAGCCGTCGGTGGTGATAAGGTCGACCTTGGGGCTCGACGGCCAACGCGCCAACAGCTCCTTCAACACGCGCGCCGTGGTCGATTTGCCGACCGCGACGGAACCGGCAATGCCGATGATAAAAGGCGTCTTGACGATGTCCACCGCGTTGAAAAAGGCCTGGCGTTGCCTGAACAGCAGCTGGCTCGCCTCGACATGCGCGGACAAAAGCCGCGACAACGACAGATAGATGCGCTTGACCTCTTCGAGGTCGATCGGGTCGTTGAGCGAGCGCAGGCGGCGGAATTCGTCCGCGCTTAGCGTCAATGGCGTGTCGGCGCGGAATTGCGACCATTGCTCGGCGGAGAAGAAGCGAAAGGGGGAATATTTCTCGGTTGGCGCGAGCTGATCCATCGAGATACCTGCCTTCCTCGCGGTCAGCCCTTGGGCCGTGACGCCTTCTCGGCGATGCCCGAATGCCCGGTGCGGCGTTCGAGTTCCCTAAGCACGTCGCTCAGCGGAACCCCGGAGAGGCCGAGAACGACGAGCCAATGATATACAAGATCGGCGCTTTCCGAAACGAGGGCCTGTTTATCGCCCTTGACGGCGGCAATGACGGTCTCGACCGCTTCTTCGCCAAGCTTCTGCGCCGCCTTGTCGATGCCGCGCGCAAACAGGTTTGCAGTCCAGGAGTCCGGATCACCGGAATGGGCGCGTTCCCCGACGATTTTTTCCAGGTCGGATAGCGAAAACTCGGTCATGACCGTTCATCTATCTGCTTGTTTCAGCATGATCTTTTTGCCGAAAACCGGTTCCCACTTTTCGGGATCATGCTTTAGGACCGATTGCCAAGCGAGTCCAGCCGCATCGGCAGCCCAGCGGCGGCCATATGCGCCTTGGCCTGCGCTATCGTATAGGTGCCGAAATGGAAGATGGAGGCCGCCAGTACCGCGCCGGCATGGCCATCGCGAATGCCTTCGACCATGTGATCGAGCGTGCCGACACCGCCGGAAGCGATGACCGGCGCCCGCACCGCGTCGGCAATGGCGCGGGTCAGCGCGATGTCGTAGCCGGCCTTGGTGCCGTCGCGGTCCATCGACGTCAGCAGGATTTCGCCGGCGCCGCGATCGACCATTTTTCGCGCGAACTCGACCGCATCGATGCCGGTCTTTTCTCGCCCGCCATGGGTGAAGATCTCCCAGCGATCGGCCTCGCCGACGCCGGACACCTTTTTGGCGTCGATGGCGACGACGATGCACTGGTTGCCGAACTTGTCGGCCGCCTCGGCGACGAAATCCGGGTTCTTCACCGCCGCCGTGTTGATCGACACCTTGTCGGCGCCGGCCAGCAGCAGCTTCCTGATATCGGCGATCTGGCGCACGCCGCCGCCGACGGTCAGCGGCATGAAGCATTGTTCGGCGGTGCGTGCGATGACGTCGAAGATAGTCTCGCGATTGTCCGACGAAGCGGTGATGTCGAGAAAGCAGAGCTCGTCGGCGCCGGCGGCGTCATAGGCTTTGGCCGCCTCGACCGGATCGCCGGCGTCGATCAGATCGACGAAGTTGACGCCCTTGACGACGCGACCGTTCTTGACGTCGAGGCAGGGGATGACACGGGCTTTCAGCATCAGCGGCCCTCTATCGTGGCGATGAGATCGTTGAGCAACTGACCGACCAGCGGCGGGACATCGCCCTGCGCGTCGAAGGCCGGATCGTAGGCGGAAACAGTGATGCCGACGACCGGCACAGCAAGTGCCGCGGCGCAAGCCGCGTCGCGCAACTGTTCCGGGCTCGGCCCGCCGGAACTGACGTAGCGGTTGGCCTGCAGCTGCTGGGGGTCATGCACGTCGAGGTCGAGATGCATGTGCACGCGTCTGGCGCCGGCCATCTTCAGTCTTTCGGTCGCCTGGGCCACTCCCGGACATTCCGTCCGGATGATCGGCAATGTCTCGAGGAGCTGCTCTTCCGCGACATCGAGATCGCGTGCGTTGATGAGCACGCAGCGTGACGGATCGATCGGCTTGAAGCCGGGAATGGCCGCCGCCATCGGGCGCCAGCACAGGCCCAGAACAGTGGCCAGCGCCATGCCGTCGAGAAAGCCATATATGGATGTCTCGGGCGTGTTGAGGTCAGCATGCTGGTCGGCCCAGATGATTGCATCGGCGTCCTCGCCGGCAACCGCGCCGGCGCTGGTCAGGCAGTTTCCGGCAAGAACGATGGGAAACCGACCGGCGTCACGGGCAAGGCGAACCTCGGCGGCTACCGCGTTGCAGACGGCGAAGCCGGTGGCGATCTCGCGCTCCTGAATGTCTCCGACCTTGCCGATGTCTTCCACGGCAACATCGTGGCCAGCTATGGTCAGCGCGTCCACGAGACCGCCCGATATCAGCGAATCCGGACCTTGGCCCATGCCGCCATGGTAGTGGCCGCTGTCATAAGAGGCCAGAATGATGGAGATCTTCACGACCGCGTCTCCGCCGCAGGCCGGCCTTTCAGGATCGCCAGCGCCTCGGTCGGATCGATGCGGCCATCATAGAGCGCGCGGCCGGAGATCGCGCCCTCGAGCTTTTGCGCGTCGGGCATGGTCATGCGCACGATGTCCGCGATCGAGGCGAGGCCGCCGGAAGCGATGACCGGGATCGACACGGCGTCGGCAAGGTCGATGGTGGCATCCCAGTTGATGCCGGTCAGAACGCCGTCGCGGTCGATGTCGGTGTAGATGATGGCGGCAACGCCGGCGCCCTCGAATTTCTTCGCCAGTTCGATGACGCCGAGGCTCGACGCCTCCGCCCAGCCTTCGACGGCAACCTTGCCGCCCTTGGCATCGATGCCGACGGCCACCTTGCCGGGGAAAGCCATGCAGGCCTGCTTGACCAGGCCGGGGTCACGCACCGCCACCGTGCCGAGGATGACGCGGGCCAGCCCGCGATCGAGCCAGTCCTCGATCTGCGCCAGCGTGCGGATGCCGCCGCCGAGCTGGACCGGATTCTTCGTCGCCTTGAGGATGGCGCCGACCGCCGCGCTGTTGACGCTCTGGCCCTGGAAGGCGCCATTGAGGTCGACGACGTGCAGCCATTCGAAGCCCTGTTTTTCGAAGGCCTTGGCCTGGGCCGCCGGATCGTCATTGTAGATGGTCGCGGTGGCCATGTCACCGTGCTTGAGGCGCACGCATTGGCCGTCCTTGAGGTCGATGGCTGGGAAAAGGATCATCCGTTCAGGCGCCTTCAACGATGACGAAATGGCCTGATGAGGCGGCAAGCCGAAACTTCGAGGCGTGCTGATACTCCGGCGAATGATAGCATTCGACCGCCTTGTCGTAGGACTCGAACTCGACCAGCACGTGACGGTTGCCGGTCGGTCCTTCGGGGCTCTCGTAACGACCGGCCCGCACCGGGAGTTTCGCGCCGTATTTCGCGAAGGCGACGGCATTCGCCTCGATGTACTGCTTGTACACATCGGGATCGCGGACATCGATCATCGCCATCCAGTAGCCCTTCTTACTCATGGTGTTTCAGGGCCTCCAGCGCAGGAAATTGGTGATCAGCGCCAGGCCCAGCGCCTGGCTCTTTTCAGGATGGAACTGCGTACCGACGAGATTGTCACGGGCGACCGTGGCCGTCACCGGGCCGCCATAGTCAGCGACCGCCAGGACCTCGTCCGCCTTGAGCGCATCGAGATGGTAGGAATGGACGAAATAGGCATGCAGCCCGTCCGGCCCGGTCGGAATGCCGGCAAACAGCGGATGCTGGCGTTTGAGGTCGATCGTGTTCCAGCCGATCTGCGGGATTTTCAGCGCCGGATCGGCGGGCGTGATCTCCTTGACGTCGCCTGATATCCAGCCAAAGCCGTTGGTAATTGTCTTTTCGAGGCCACACTGCGACATCAGCTGCATGCCGACGCAGATGCCGAGGAAGGGCCGGCCTTTGCCGATCGCGACCTCCTCGATCGCCTCCCACATGCCTTCGACGCCATGCAAGCCGGCCGCACAGTCGGCATAGGCGCCGACGCCGGGCAGGACGATGCGATCGGCCGTGCGCACCCTCTCCGCATCGGCGGTCAGGTCGATGTTCGCGGATATGCCGGCTTCCCGAGCGGCACGCTCGAAAGCCTTGGTGGCAGAGCGCAGATTGCCCGAGCCGTAATCGATGATGGCAACCCGCATCAGCGTCTTCCCGGAATGTGGGTCAGCCCCAGCGCCATGCCCGGCTGCGATGGCCGCGCCAGGGCAGCGTCCGGGACCATGCGCGGTCCCGGTGCGGGCTGATCGAAAAGCGCTTCCGTCTCGAGCGCATAGCGCGTATCGGCATCATCGAGCCATCCGGCCTCGACCACGCCCCATTCGTGCCAGCCGCGCCGGCGAAGTGCCGATATGCGCAGTGCCTGCCCTTCCAGTCCGACATACAGCGAAACCAGCAACGAGAGCAGCGATGCGGCCGGGCCAAGGCCGAGCTTTTGGCCAAGCATAGAAAGCAGGCCCATGACGACGAAGGCAAGGGCTGCCTCGATCCACAGCCGATGCCAGGCGAACCAGAGTGGCGGCACCAGAAATCCCAGCCAGGCGAAGCCGTCGCGGACAAAGGCCGTTGTATCGGCCCTCTCGCTGCGGCCCGGCGGTTCCATGACGACATAGGCGGTCATGACGCTATCCCTTCAAAGATCCCTTGGTGGAGGGTACCGCGTCCGGCTGGCGCGGGTCGCGTTCAAGTGCCATGCGCAGCGCACGCGCCACCGCCTTGAAGCAAGTCTCGGCGATATGGTGATTGTTGGCGCCATAATGGTTGGTGACATGCAGCGTGATACCCGCATTCTGCGCCAGCGCCTGGAAGAACTCGCGCACCAGTTCGGTGTCGAACGTGCCGATCTTCGGCGACGAGAAGGAAACGTTCCAGACCAGGAACGGACGGCCGGACACGTCGATCGCCGCACGCGTCAGCGTCTCGTCCATGGCAAGGTCGATCGAGGCATAGCGCATGATGCCGCGCCGTTCGCCGAGCGCCTTGGCCAGCGCCTGGCCGAGTGCGATGCCGGTGTCCTCGACCGTGTGGTGGTCGTCGATGTGCAGGTCGCCCTTGGCCTTGACCGTCATGTCGATCAGCGAGTGGCGGGAAAGCTGGTCCAGCATATGGTCGAAGAAGCCGACGCCCGTCGAAATGTCCGACTTGCCCGAACCGTCGACATGGACCGATACCACGATATCGGTTTCCTTGGTCTTGCGGCTGGCTTCGGCGGAGCGGGGCGACATGACCTTGTCCTTATCCCAGGGTTTTCACGTGTTCCAAGCCCTTCACCGCTTGAAAACGAGAGCCTTCTAGCAGCATGATCCGGCGATTGCCAGTTGCCATCCGGGTCGGTATCGAGCGGTTTGCAATCATCGGGCCCATGCATACATATGGCCGATCAAGTTACTCGTACCGCGCCAATCGCCTTTTGGGATAGCGCTGCTCGGAGCCAGAAATGTCGAACGAACTGACCATGCACGCCACGACCATCGTGACGGTGCGCAAAGGCAACAAGGTGGTGATCGCCGGCGACGGCCAGGTCAGCCTTGGCCAGACCATCATGAAGGGCAACGCCAAAAAGGTGCGCCGGATCGGCAAGAGCGGCAATGTGATCGCCGGTTTTGCCGGCGCCACGGCCGACGCCTTCACCCTTCTGGAGCGGCTTGAAGCCAAGCTCGAACAATATCCCGACCAGTTGACGCGCGCCTGCGTCGAACTCGCCAAGGACTGGCGCACCGACCGCTATCTGCGCCGGCTGGAAGCGATGATGCTGGTTGCCGACAAGTCGGTCTCGCTGGCGCTGACCGGCACCGGCGACGTGCTCGAGCCCGAACATGGCGTCATGGCCATCGGTTCTGGCGGCAATTTCGCGCTGGCCGCGGCGCGCGCCCTGATGGACAGCGACAAGGACGCCGAGGAGATCGCCCGCAAGGCGATGCAGATCGCATCCGATATCTGCGTCTACACCAACAACAATTTCGTCATCGAAACGCTCGATGCCGGCTGACCCGGCCGCCGACCATGATCCCGAAAAGTGGAGACCGGTTTTCGGGAAAGATCATGGTTGAACAAGAAGATAGATATGATTTTCGGCCGGTGACCGAGAAAGACCTGCCGATGATCGCCGGCTGGCTCGCCGAGCCGCATGTGGCAGCGTGGTGGGACGATCCCGAAACGGAAATCGCCGAGATTCGCGATCATATCGACTCGATCTCCGTCGAGCCGCTGATTGTCGAACTCCACGGCAAGCCGATCGCCTATCTGCAGAGCTACGACCCGCATCTGGAAGACGACCACCCCTATGCCGACCAGCCTTACGGAACGCTCGGCATCGACCTGTCGATCGGCCGGCCGGAGCTGCTCGGGCTCGGCCATGGCTCGGCAATCGTGCGCCAGTTCGTCGAACAGCTGTTCGAGGAAGGCGTGCCGCGCGTCATCATAGACCCGGATCCCGCCAACGGGCGGGCTATCCGCGCTTATGAAAAGGCTGGCTTTGTTGCCTTTGACACCAGAATATCGGAATACGGGCCAGCATTGATGATGGCGCGCGACGCGCCACAGGAGCCCGATTGATCCGCGCGGAAACACTCGACAAGGCGATCGCCGCGGGTCTGATTTCGCAGACGCTGCGGGATCAACTTGAGGCCATGGAACGCTCGGTCGCAGCTGAGGCCCAGCACGTCGATGATGAGGGTGACGAGGAAAACCTGCGACTGGTCGGCGGCGGCAATGATCTCTTCATCACCGTGGGGACTGTTCTGCTCAACGCCGGTATTTTCTTCGTCCTCATCACCATGCTTCCTGGTCAGACGTTCTGGATTGCCGGCATTCTTGCGGTTTTCGCATGGGCGCTCGCCGAAATTGTCACACGTCAGCATCGGATGAAATTGTCTTCTTCAGTGCTTGCCCTGATCTTCATGGTCGCCATCCTGGTCGCGCTGGCGCTGCGGGTTAGGGCCAGCTTTGACATCCGCATGCCTGAGACCATCTGGCAGCTGTTGGCGTTGCGCCAGACGGCTTCCCGGGCCGGATATCTGTTTCTCGGCGGGGGAATAGCGGCGGCGGTAATCTATTTCTGGCGCTTTCGCGTCCCCGTCCTTGCCGGGGTCATCGCCATCGCCTTCACCCTGCTTGCTTTCCTGCAAACGGCAATAATCCTGTACGACGGCGTGACGACAGGCGCGGTTGCGCCGCCAAGCCTCGAGGATGTTCCCGAATTGCTCCGCGCGGCACTCTACATGCCGCTGATCTGCGGCCTGATCGTATTCTCGACGGCCGTGGCTTTCGACATCCACGACCGAGATCGACGCAAAATCTGGTCCGATTGTGCGTTCTGGCTGCATGTCGTATCGGCGCCCATGCTGGTGCATCCGCTCTTTATCATGGCAACTGGCCAGAACGTCGCATTCGGACATATCGCGCCCGACGCCAATGCGACCATCATGCTGACGATCCTGATCCTTGGCTTCGTTTATGTTGCGCTCGCCATAGATCGCCGTTCGCTGTTGGTTCCCACATTGGCCTATTTCGGCTCGCTGGGCATCTACTATCTGGTCAACTCCGCCTCCCATTCGACTGGCATTCCACCTTTTGCCTTGATCTTGGTCGTTGTCGGCGCGTTGATCATCCTTTTCGGGGCGGGCTGGCAGCGTATCCGGCGAATTGTCGTCAAGCCCACTTTGCCGGCGGCCGTAATCCGCTGGCTGCCGCCGCTGAAGGCGTAGCGGGCTGTGATGACCGAAGAGCACGACGGGCATGAGGGGGAATGAGGGCATGAAAGCATCCGGCGAGGACAAAAACCTCTCGGCCTACGAAAACAGCTGGCGGATGGGGCTGCTCATCGTGCTTGGCCTGATCATCATCCAGGCTGTCACGCTCTATTTGATGGGACGGACACCGATCTGCACCTGCGGCTACGTCAAGCTCTGGCATGGCGTCGTGCAGAGTTCGGAGAATTCCCAGCATATTTCCGACTGGTACACGCCATCGCATTTCATCCACGGCTTCCTGTTCTATGCCTTGGCGCAATTCCTGTTTCCGCGCTCACCGATCGGACTGAGGCTGGCATTCGCCGTCCTCATCGAAGGCGGCTGGGAGCTGGTCGAGAACAGCCCTTTCATCATCGACCGCTACCGCGCCGGCACCATTTCGCTCGATTATTACGGCGACAGCATCATCAATTCGGTGTCCGACACACTGGCCATGGTGCTGGGATTTGTGATGGCGCGAACCCTACCTATATGGGTGATCGTCAGTCTCGCCGTCGTTTTCGAATTGGGTACCGGTTATCTGATCCGGGACAATCTGACACTCAACGTGATCATGCTGCTGCATCCGTTAGAGGCCATCAAGCAGTGGCAAAGTGGAATTTAATGATATGACTACATTTTCTCCTCGCGAAATCGTTTCCGAACTCGACCGCTTCATCATCGGCCAGAAGGACGCCAAGCGCGCCGTGGCCATCGCCTTGCGCAACCGCTGGCGCCGCCAGCAGCTGGAAGGCCAGATGCGCGAGGAGGTGATGCCGAAGAACATCCTGATGATCGGGCCGACGGGCGTCGGCAAGACCGAGATTTCGCGCCGCCTGGCGCGGCTGGCCGGTGCGCCTTTCGTCAAGGTCGAGGCGACCAAATTCACCGAAGTCGGTTATGTCGGCCGCGACGTCGAGCAGATCATCCGCGACCTGGTCGAGATCGCCATCGGCCTGGTGCGCGAGAAGATGCGCGAGGACGTCAAGGCGCGCGCCCATATCAATGCCGAGGAACGCGTGCTGGAATCGCTAGTCGGCAAGACGGCGAGCCCGGCCACCCGCGATAGCTTCCGCAAGAAGCTGCGCGACGGTGAGCTTGATGACAAGGAGATCGAGATCGAAGTCGCCGACACCGGCACTGGCGGCATGCCCGGCTTCGAGATTCCCGGCATGCCGGGCGCCAATATCGGCGTGCTCAACATCAACGACATGCTGTCGAAGGCAATGGGCGGCAAGAAGACCAAGTCGCGCAAGACGACGGTCAAGGAATCCTACGAGCTGCTGGTCAACGATGAGTCCGACAAGCTGCTCGACCAGGACGAGGTGGTGCGCCGGGCGCTCGACGCGACGGAGAATGACGGCATCGTCTTCCTCGACGAGATCGACAAGATCGCGTCGCGTGAAGGCGGCATGGGCGCGGGCGTTTCTCGCGAAGGCGTGCAGCGGGACCTGCTGCCGCTGATCGAGGGCACGACGGTGGCGACCAAATACGGACCGTTGAAGACCGACCACATCCTGTTCATCGCCTCCGGTGCGTTCCACGTTTCCAAGCCGTCCGACCTTTTGCCGGAATTGCAGGGCCGACTGCCGATCCGCGTCGAGCTGCGCGCGCTGGAGAAGGACGATTTCGTCCGCATCCTGACCGAGACCGAGGCCAGCCTGATCAAGCAGTATATCGCTCTGATGAAGACCGAAGGCGTCGACCTGACCTTCACCGACGACGCCATCGATTCGCTGGCCGGCATCGCCGTCGACCTCAACGCCAGCGTCGAGAACATCGGCGCAAGGCGGCTGCAGACGGTGATGGAGCGGGTGCTGGATGAAATCTCCTATGACGCGCCGGACCGCAACGGCACCAGCGTCACAATCGACGCCGCCTATGTGGAAAAGCATGTCGGCGATCTGTCGCGAAACACAGATTTGTCGCGATTCATCCTTTAAACGACGGCGCCGGGGTCATTCCGGCGCCGGTCCGGACGACACGGTTCCGGCAAACAGTTTGGGGTGTGGCCAGATGGTACCATCTGGCCATCTTTCGTAGTGCTGGGCGAAGGGGTGCTCTCGACTCGATCAAGAGCTTTACCTAGTTTGCGCGGCATTCTCGATCTCTTGGTTGACGCAATTCCGGGCGGAAAACCGTTTCACACTTTTCCTGGAATTGCTTGGGCGGCGGCGCATGAAAAAACTGATCCTGCTCATTCTCGGCTTGACGCTGGCGGCGACGCTGTACGCCACTGAAGCCGCGACATTGGTGCCGGCGGGAAACCGCAATGCCGTACAGCCGGACATTCCCGGCGCTTCAAGCCGGCGCACGCAGGCGACCAACACCACCTTCCAGGCGAAGTACCGCAAGGTCTACGCCCTGCTGCAGAACGACGCCGACCTGCGCGGCAAGATCAAGAAGGCAGCAGCCACCTACGGCATTGATCCGATGCACATCGTCGGCGCCATCGTCGGCGAGCACACCTACAATGTCGATGCCTACGACCGGCTGCAGACTTATTACGTCAAGGCGATCTCTTACCTGTCGAGCAAGCTGTCCTTCGCTTATGACGGCGAGGACGTCACTGATTTCGTGCAGCGGCCGGAATTCAAGAAATGCGCCGGCGTCTCGGACAGCTATGATCTGTGGGAATGCCGTGAGCAGGTGTGGAACCATTCGTTTCGCGGCAAGAGCGTTGGCGGGACAAGCTTTCCAGACGACCGCTTCGGAGCAACCTTCTTCCAGCCCTATTATGCCGGCCAGACCTTCGGCCTCGGCCAGCTCAATCCGCTGACCGCCCTGCAGATGAGCGACCTGGTGCACAGGGTTTCCGGCCTGCCGGAGCTCGATGTCGCCGATCCCAACTCGGTCTACAAGACCATCATGGATCCAGACCTGACGCTGCCTTACGTCGCCGCGACGATCAGGAAATCGATCGATGCCTACAAGAGCATTGCCGGCTTCGATATTTCGGGCAATCCGGGGCTGACCGCCACGCTCTACAATGTCGGCAATCCGGAGCAGCGCGCGCATGCGCTGAAGGCGGAGAACGACAGGCGCCGTGCTGCTGGAGAGCCGGAGAAGCTGCCGGAGGAGAATTACTACGGCTGGCTGGTCAACGACAAGCTGCCGGAGCTGAAGGCGCTGTTCTAGAGTCTCAGCCCTCCATTCCCGACTGTCGTCGCCTTCGCAAGCTCAGGCCGCCAGCAACGACTTCAGCTTGACGGACTGCGAACCGAGCGCTTGCGAGGCCGGTTTCGCCTGCTTGCCAATCAGCATTTCGGCCAGCCTGATGTCGCGAGCGACCGCATTGCCGGGGCCGATGCCACTGGCCGCCACCAGCCTGCCGTCTTCAGCCAAATGGAAGAGGATGAAGGCGCCATCGCCGACATCACGGCGCACTGTGCTACGGCCCTCGTCGGAGAGGCCTGCAATCTGCAGGGACAGGCCATACTGATCCGACCAGAACCACGGCACCGCCGCATGCGCCTCGCCGGCACCCAGCATGTTCCTGGCCGCCAGCGCGCCTTGTTCCTGGGCGTTGCGCCAGGCTTCCAGCCGGACGCGGCGACCGCCATAGACGGCAAGCGGAAACGAGCAGCAATCGCCGGCGGCAAAGATGTCGGGATCATTGCTGCGCAGCTCGGCATCGACAGCGATACCGTTGTCGATCGCCAAGCCGGCTTCCGCCGCAAGCCCGGTCACCGGCACGGCGCCGATGCCGATGACGACGAGGTCGGCTGATATCTCCTGTCCGCCGGCAAGCGTCACGCGCACCTCGTTGCCATCGTCGGCGATGGACGCGATGCCGGTCCCGCACAGGATCTTCACGCCTTCGGCGACATGCGCCTCATGGATGATCTCGGCGATTTCGGCCGGCACGCCGCGCATCAGGATGCGCGGCTGCGCCTCGATGACGGTAACCGACGCTGCGAGCTTGCGCGCCGCGGCGGCGAGTTCGAGGCCGATGAAGCCGCCGCCGATGATGGCGATACGATTGCCGGCCTTGAGATGCGCGCGAATGGCGAGTGCATCGGCGAAGGTGCGGAGATAAACGCAGCGCGAACCCAATCCCGGCATCGGCAGCTTGCGCGGCGTCGAACCGGTTGCCAGCAGGAGCTTGTCATAGGGCAGGACTGAGCCGTCCGACAGGCGAACCGCATGCGCGGCGCGATCGATCGCGACTGCCTGGACTGAATGGATATGCCGGATCGACTTCTCGGCCAGAACTGCGTCGCTGGCGATCGCCTTGATCTCGGGCGTATCGCTGACCATCGCATCCTTGGACAGCGGCGGGCGTTCGTAGGGCAGATGCGGCTCGTCGCCGACGAGCGTCACAGGCCCCTCATAACCGAGATTGCGCAGTGCCAACGCTGCTCGCCCACCGCATTCGCCGGCGCCGACAATGACCATTCCCCGCGTCATATCGGTCATCCGACCTGGATCAGGACTTTGCCGGCATCGACCTTGACCGGATAGGTTTTCAGGTTGACGCAGACCGGGGCGCCGCGGGCGTCACCCGTCTTGTAGTTGAAGCGGCCATTGTGCTTGGGGCATTCGATGATGTCGTCCATCACCAACCCGTCGGCCAGATGCACCTTTTCATGCGTGCAGAGGCCGTCGGTGGCGAAGAACTCATCATCTGGGCTGCGATAGATGGCAAAGGTGCGTCCGCCATGATCGAAGCGCATCACATCCTCCTCGTCGATGTCACCGGTGTCACAGGCCTCGACCCAGTCGCTCATAGATTCCTCCTCAAAAATCGGGGCTCGCCTGGAAGTCCGGACGACCGAGCGATCATTCCGCAGCAGCCGCGACGGCATCGTTGTGGAATTCCTCGCGGTATGGCCTGGCGGTCGGCGGCAGCTCGCGCTTGAGGAAATAGTCCTCGTTGCGCAATTGGCGCAGGAAGACCGGGATCATCTCGCGGTAGCCGGCCAGGATCGACGGTGTCGGCGCCGGCAGATCGTGCTTGATCAGTTCGTGCAGCTTCGGCAGCGCGTGATAGGGCACCATCGGGAACATGTGATGCTCGACATGGTAGTTCATGTTCCAGTAGATGAAGCGGCTGATCGGGTTCATGTAGACGGTGCGGCTGTTGAGCCGGTGGTCGGTGACATTGTCGGCCAGGCCGCCATGCTGCAGAAGGCCGACCATGACGTGATGCCAGGCCCCATAGAGCCTGGGCAGGCCGATCAGCATCAGCGGCAGAAACGAGCCGGTGTAGAGCGCCAACGTAATGGTCGCGGCATAGATCGCCGTCCAGATACGGGCGACGCGGATCGCCCTTGGCTGCTCCTGCTCGGGAATGAAGGTCTTTTCCGCGGCGCTGATGTTGCCGGCGGCGTTGCGCAGCATGTCGCTCATCGCATGCCAGGCGTCGAGCACACCGACGAACCCCAGGACGACGCGGACCAGGTCCGGCGGTCGCATGACCGAGATTTCCGGGTCGCGGCCGACGATGATGGTGTCGGTATGATGGCGCGTATGGCTCCAGCGCCAGGTCACCGGATTGCGCATGATCATGAAGCAGGCGATCTGGTAGACCGCATCATTCATCCACTGCGTCCGGAACGCGGTGCCATGGCCGCACTCGTGCCAGCGGGAATCCGTCGAGGAGCCGTAGAGAACGCCATAGACGAAGAAGAACGGCACGCACCACCATGTGCCCCAGAACCAGGCACCGGCGGCGCCGCTGACGATCAGGGCAGCGAGCCAGATGATGGTATCGCGGATCGCCGGCCCGTCGGAGCGCTGCATCAGCTCCTTTATTTGCTTGCGCGGAATCTCGGTGTGATACCATTCGGCCGCCGACAGCCCGGTCTCGACGGCGAGCTTGGCGTCGCGGCCGATCAGGCTGTAGTCACGCCGGGACGGCGCAGCATGCATGGTTGCCTCCCTCGGCGAGGCACTCGTCGGAACGAATGCCCGAAATCCATTTGGCTTCGAGCCTGAAAAATAGTGCCAGATCATGATAGACTCAACATCATAAAGATAGTTTCTATCATTTCCCATCAGAATGGTGTAGGAAGCCTCAGGCGATCCAATGAGGCAAGCATGGCGAAACGGCCCACCATCACCGATCTGGCGCGCGTCTCGGGCGTCAGTGTCGCCACCGTCGACCGCGTGCTGAACAACCGGCTGCCGGTGCGCGAGGAGACCGCGCGCCGCGTCTACGAGGCCGCTACCGATATCGGCTATCACGCCGCCGGACTTATCAAGCAGCGCATGCGCCAGGAATTGCCGGAATACCGGCTGGGCTTCCTGCTGCTACGGGGCAATGATGCCTTCTACGGTGACTTCGCGCGGGAACTCGAACTGGCCATCTCGCAATCGCAGCGCTTCCGTGGCGTTGCGACCATCGACTTCGCCAGTTCCCTGGCTCCCGACGAGATCGCATCCCAGATGCGCAGGCTGGCGGCAAAATCGCGGGCTATCGCCGTTGTCGGCCCGGACCATCCGACCCTGACAGCGGTCGTGGAAACCTTGAAGGCGAGAGGCCAGCCGGTCTTTTCGGTGCTGTCCGACTTTGCCGCCGGCATCCGGGAGGGCTATATCGGCCTCGACAACCGCAAGGTCGGGCGCACCGCCGCATGGATGATCTCCAAGGCAGCGAAGGAACCCGGCAAGGTCGCCCTCTTCGTCGGCAGCCACCGCTTCCACGGCCACGAGCTGCGCGAGATCGGCTTTCGCTCCTTCTTCCGCGAGCATGCGCCGGACTTCAGCGTGCTTGAAACGCTGGTCAATCTGGAAGCCAACCAGGTGACCCATGATGCGATGATCGATCTTCTGGCGTGTTATCCGGATCTTGTCGGCTGCTACGTCGCCGGCGGGGGCATGGAAGGTGCGGTGTCGGCGCTGCGCGCAGCAAAGCCCGCGAACATGCCGGTAGTCGTTTGCAACGAGATCAACGCCGAATCGCGCGCGGCCCTCGCCGACAACATCCTCACCATGGTGATCTCGACGCCGCTCGCCGCTTTATGTCGTGAGCTTGTAGACCTGATGGCGCATGCCATCGAAACCGGCGCCGCCAACGCTCCAGGCCAGACCTTCCTGCCCTTTGACATCTATCTGCCGGAAAACATCTAGCTGCCGTGAGGCGAGCCGCCGAGGCAAATGATAGAATCCATCAGGGCGATGCGTAAATAGGCCCGCAGGCCGCTGAATCGCCCTTGACGCCCCGATGTGAAATGGAATAAATATTTCATCAGCTACGTATTTTGGTCCTTTCGTTCCGGACATCTGTTTCGAACTGGGAGCCTGGCGTTCCCCCTAGGAAAACGCCATCCGGAACAAAAGGCCGTGGGAGAGATTCCCCGGGGAGATCGGGGATTCCGGATAAATCGGTGAAACCGGACACCAATATGTGGAGGAGAAACACAATGAAGAAACTGCTTTTGGGCGTCGCCTTCGCGGCGCTGATGAGTTCATCTGCCATGGCCGCCAAGGTCGGCGTGTCGATGGCCAAGTTCGACGACAACTTCCTGACCGTGCTGCGCAACGGCATGATTGCGCAGGCCAAGGGCATGAGCGGCGTCGAGCTGCAGGTCGAAGACGCGCAGAACGACGTTGCCAAGCAGCTCGACCAGATCAAGAACTTCGCCGCCTCGGGCGTCGACGCGATCATCGTCAATCCGGTCGACACCTCGGCCACGCAGGCGATGTCGGACGCTGCCGCCGCAGCCAAGATCCCGCTGGTCTACGTCAACCGCGAGCCGGTCAATGTCGACACGCTGCCTGACAACCAGGCCTTCGTCGCCTCGAACGAGGCCGATTCCGGCACGCTCGAGACCAAGGAAGTCTGCCGCCTGTTCAAGGAAGCCGGCAAGAAGGAAGCCAACGTCTACGTGATCATGGGCGAGCTCTCCAACCAGGCCGCCGTGCAGCGAACCAAGGATATCGAAGAGGTGATCGCCACGCCGGATTGCAACTTCATCAAGATCATCGACAAGCAGACGTCGAACTGGAACCGCGACGAGGCGCAGAACCTGATGACCAACTGGCTGTCGACCGGCAAGCCATTCGACGGCGTCATCGCCAACAATGACGAAAGCGCGATCGGCGCCATCCAGGCGATGAAAGCCGCCAACATCGACATGAAGTCGGTTGTCGTCGGCGGCGTCGACGCCACCCAGGACGCGCTGGCCGCCATGCAGGCGGGCGACCTCGACGCAACCGTGTTCCAGGACGCGGCCGGCCAGGGCGCCGGTGCGCTGGATGCGGCGCTCAAGCTCTCCAAGGGCGAAAAGGTCGAACACAAGGTCTACGTCCCCTTCCAACTGGTGACGCCGGCGAACATCGACAAGTTCCTGAAGAAGAACTGAGCAGCGGACATACGGAGCGGCGCTCTCACTGCGCCGCTCCTCTTCCCCTCAGCGCCGGCAAGGCAGCAAGGGGAGAACTGCGGCTGACGGAGGATAGAACGATGGCACAGACATCTCATGGCGTCGGCGGCCTCACCTATGATGCGAAGAAGCGCGCATGGCCTGCCGAACTCAACGTCTTCCTGGCGCTCGTCATTCTTGTTGTCGTCTTCGAATTGATCGGCCGGCTCTTTCTTGGCGACAGCTTCCTGTTCAACACCCGCAGCGACGTCAGCGCGATCTTCAATGAAGCGCGGCTGCAGATCATCATCCTGCAGGTGTCGATCGTCGGCATCATCGCCATCGGCGTGACGCAGGTGATCATCACCGGCGGCATCGACCTGTCCTCGGGTTCGATCGTCGGCGCGACGGCGATGATTGCCATGAGTTTTGCCCAAGTGGCGACCGTCAACGGCAATCCCAACCCCAAGGCGATGTTCCTCGCGCAGGGCTGGACCGACCTGCCGGTGATCGTGCCGGTGTTGGTCGCTATCGGCTGCGGCCTGTTTGCCGGCCTGATCAACGGCGCCTTGATCGCCTACACGCGCATTCCGCCGTTCATCGCCACGCTCGGCATGATGGTGACCGCGCGCGGCATCGCCAAATGGTGGTCCAAGGGCCAGCCGATCTCGTTTCCCACCGAGAGTTTCGCGGCGATCGGCAAAGGCCTGATGCCCGTCATCATCTTCCTGTCTCTGGCGGTGCTGTTCCAGCTGATCATGAGCTACACAAGGTACGGCAAGCATTGTTATGCGATTGGCTCCAATGAGGACGCCGCGCGTATGTCCGGCATCAAGATCGCCAACCACAAGATCCTGGTCTACGTCATCGCCGGCGTACTCGCCGCGCTCGCCGCCGTGGTGCTGAGCTCCAAGAACCTCACCGCACAGTCCGGCATGGGCGTGATGTACGAACTCGATGCCATCGCCATGGCGGTCATCGGCGGCGTCTCGCTGTCAGGCGGCCGCGGCTCGATCATCGGCACGGTGATAGGCTCGCTGATCTTCGGCGTCATCATCTCCGGCTTTACCTTCCTGCGCCTCGACGCCTACTACCAGGAGATGGTCAAGGGCGTGATCATCGTCGGTGCTGTCGTTCTCGACCAGTGGCGCCAACGCCTGCGGGCAATGAGGGCTTGACCATGTCAGACATCGTCCTGAAGACCGAAAACCTGACCAAGCGCTATGGCGGCGTGCATGCGCTGGAGGGCGCGAACTTCGAGCTGCGCAAAGGCGAGCATGTCGCCATCATGGGCGACAACGGCGCCGGAAAATCGACTTTCGTGCGCCAGATCACCGGAGTCGAGCAACGCACCAGCGGCCAGATCTGGTTCGACGGCAAGGAAGTGAATTTCACCGGGCCGATCGAGGCGCGCGAGGCGGGCATCGAGACGGTGTTCCAGAACCTGGCGCTGGCAGACGACCTCGATGTGCCGTCGAACCTGTTCCTCGGCCGCGAAAAGGTGCTGTTCAATCTCGGCCCGTTCTCGATCCTCGACCGCAAATACATGCGCAAGGCGACCGAGGCCGCACTTGTCCGCACGGCGGTGAAGATACCCAATTTATCCAACACCATCCGCCATATGTCGGGCGGCCAGCGCCAGTGCGTGGCGATCGCCCGGACCGCAACCTTCGCTTCAAAACTGATCATCATGGACGAACCGACGGCGGCACTTGGCGTGCAGGAGACCGCACAGGTCGAAAACATCGTCCGTACGCTGAAGGACAATGGCGAGCCGCTGATCCTGATCAGCCACAACATGCGCCAGGTGTTCGATCTTTGCGACCGCATCGTCGTATTCCGGCGCGGCCGCATCGTCGCCAATTTGCGCAAGGAGAACACCGACGGAAACGATATCGTCTCCTACATCACCGGCGCCAAGACCGGGGAGGCAGAGCTCGCGGCCTAAACAGGGTGATCACCCGGTTTAGGCACAATCTGGCGCATTGAGCAATTCCAGGAAAGGTGTGACACGGTTTTCCGGCCGGAATTGCGCCAAAACAAAAATACGCCTGCCACCTTTCCCTGACAGGAAGGTGGAGACACCACTCTCTCGAACCCATCCCCAGAGGAAATTTCCATGACTCTCCGCTTCGCCCTCCTCGGTGCCGGCCGCATCGGCAAGGTCCACGCCCGCGCCGTCGGCTCCAATCCGCAGGCCACACTGGTTGCCGTCGCCGACGCGTTCGAGAAGGCGGCGACCGAGTTGGCGAGCGCCTATGGCGCCGAAGTGCGCACAATCGACGCCATCGAGAAATCCAAGGACATCGACGCCGTCGTCATCTGCACGCCGACCGACACCCACGCCGACCTGATCGAGCGTTTCGCCAAGGCCGGCAAGGCGATTTTCTGCGAGAAGCCGATCGATTTGAACGTCGAGCGGGTCGAGAAATGCCTGGCGGTGGTCGACAAGACAAAGGCGACGCTGATGGTCGGCTTCAACAGGCGCTTCGATCCGCATTTCGCCGCCGTGCGCAAGGCGATCGACGACGGCGCGATCGGCACCGTCGAGATGGTGACGATAACCTCGCGCGATCCGGGTGCGCCGCCGATCGATTACATCAAACGCTCGGGTGGCATTTTTCGCGACATGACCATCCATGATTTCGACATGGCGCGCTTCCTGCTCGGCGAGGAGCCGGTGGCGGTCAGCGCGCATGCCTCGGTGCTGGTCGACAAGAAGATCGGTGAGGCCGGCGATTTCGACAGCGTCAGCGTCATCCTCGAAACCGCATCCGGCAAGCAGGCCGTCATCTCCAACTCGCGCCGCGCCACCTATGGCTACGACCAGCGCATCGAGGTGCACGGCTCGAAAGGCATGATCGCGGCCGAGAACCAGCGCCCGGTGTCGATCGAACTGGCCAACGAGAAGGGCTATACGCGCCCGCCGTTGCACGACTTCTTCATGACCCGCTATCTCGACGCCTATGCCAATGAGATCGCTGCCTTCATCGCGGCGGCGACGTCGGGCAAGAAGGCGGCGCCAAGCGGCGCGGATGGCCTCGTGGCACTGAAGCTGGCGGACGCGGCACTAAAGTCCGCGACATCGGGCAAGACCGTCCGCCTCGACAAGTAAGAACCGGATTTCGGACCCCAGACACAGGAGCATCGCGATGAGCACATCAGCCGATCGCAATTCACAGACACGCGCCATCGTCACCGGTGGTGCGCAAGGCATCGGCTTTGCCGTTGCCGAGGCGCTGGCCGACGAGGGCTGCCGGGCGCTGGCGCTCATCGGCCGCTCGCAGGAGAAGGGCGACAAGGCCGTTGCCCATTTCAGGAAACTGGGTGTCGACGCCATCTTCATCAGCGCCGACGTCTCGAAGGTCGCCGACTGCAAACGCGCTGTCGCCACCGCGATCTCACATTTCGGCACAATCAACGCCCTGGTCAACGCCGCCGCGACGTCGGCGCGCGGTTCGCTGGTCGAAACGAGCGAAGAGCTTTTCGACCAGATCTTCGACACCAATGTGCGCGGCCCGTTTTTCCTGATGCAGGGCCTGGTGGCGCATCTGCTCGATCGCAAGGCGCCTGGCTCGATCGTCAATGTGCTGTCCATGTCGGCGCATTGCGGGCAGTCTTTCCTGACGCCCTATTCCACGAGCAAGGGCGCGCTGATGACGCTGACCAAGAACGTCGCCAATTCGTATCGACACAATCGCATCCGCTGCAACGCCGTGCTGCCCGGCTGGATGGACACCGAGGGTGAGGATATCGTCCAGAAGAAATGGCACGACGCGCCGGACGACTGGCTGGCAAAGGCCGAAGCCGCGCAGCCGATGGGCCAGTTGGTGAAGCCGGACCAGCTGGCTCGGCTGATCAGCTACATGGTGAGCCCGCAATCGGGCGTCATGACCGGATCGCTGGTCGACTACGACCAGGGTATTGCCGGGTCGGCGCCGGAATAGCGCCGGCGAGTCCAGCGGAAACGCCCGTCACCCGCGCCCTGTTGCCGACGCATCGCTATTCCATGTAGTCAGGATGGTCACGGAGGTCGAGATGCCATCTGCACCCAAAGAGGGTACCAACTGGACGGTCGCCGGAGCAAAGGCCCGGCTCTCGGAGGTTATCGAGCGCGCACAGTCCTCACCGCAGACGATCACCAGAAACGGCAAACCAAGCGTGGTTGTCGTCTCGGCCGAGGAATGGCATCGCAAGACCGCGCGCAAGGTCACGCTTGCTGAGTTCCTGCAGGGCTCGCCGCTGCGCGGCGCCGATCTTGACCTTGAGCGCCGGCGCGACGAACCCGCGTGATCTGCCGTTGTGAGGCTGCTGCTCGGTTGCCATCGGGGCACGTGACAAACACTTCGGCTTCGACTATATGAGCTTCATGATCAACCTGACCGCCACGTATTGGTACTTTAGGAGCTCGCTGGCGGCGGGAGGATTGCGCTCGATCTGAAGATTGCAGCAACAAGATCCGAACAGCCGCCATACCTGGCGGCTTTTTTGTTTCAGCCGGCAGGTTCCCCAAACAGGAGCAGAAAGCCGTGTTGACCACTACAGATGATCTTCGGGTCAAGGAAATCAGGGAATTGAGTACGCCGGACCAGGTGATGCGGGAAATACCGCGCACGCTGACGGCGACGCGCACCGTCAGCGCTTCACGTAATGCCATCCACGCTATCTTGAACGGCACCGACGATCGGCTGCTCGTCATCGTCGGCCCGTGTTCGATCCACGATCCGGTCGCTGCGGTAGACTATGCCAGCCGTCTGGCGGCGCTGCGCGAGAGCCTGTCGGACCGGCTTGAGATCGTGATGCGGGTCTATTTCGAGAAGCCGCGCACCACAATAGGCTGGAAAGGCCTGATCAACGATCCCGATCTCGACGGCAGCTTCAACATCGACAAGGGACTGCGGATGGCGCGCAACGTGCTGTCTGCCGTCAACAATCTCGGCCTGCCGGCTGCGACCGAATTCCTCGACATGACAACGCCGCAATACATTGCCGACCTCGTCGCCTGGGGTGCCATCGGCGCGCGCACGACCGAGAGCCAGATCCACCGCGAACTGGCATCGGGCCTGTCCTGCCCGGTCGGCTTCAAGAACGGCACCGACGGCAATCTGCGGATCGCTGCCGAGGCGGTGAAATCCGCCGCCCAGCCGCATCATTTCATGGCGGTGACCAAGGGCGGCCGCAGCGGCATCGCGACGACCACCGGCAACGAGGACTGCCACGTCATCCTGCGCGGCGGCGTCCAGCCGAATTATGACGCGGCGAGCGTCGAAGCTGCCTCTGCGGAACTCGCCCGCATCGGTGTCGCGCCCCGTCTGATGATCGATGTCAGCCACGCCAACTCAGCCAAGAAGCCCGAGAACCAGCCCAAGGTGGCGGCCGATGTCGCCGGCCAGGTCGCGGCGGGCGACGAGCGCATTATCGGCGTCATGATCGAGAGCAACCTCGTCGCTGGCCGGCAGGACGTGGTGGCAGGCAAGCAGCTCGTCTACGGCCAGAGCATCACCGATGGCTGCATCGACTGGGCGACCACCGAGACGGTGCTGCACGGCCTTGCCGGCGCCGTCGAGTGGCGCCGCTCGGTGCGCCGCGCCATGATCGACAGCCGCCAGGGAGCCGCCTAAGCCACTATTGCCGGCCGTTGCCCGGCACGGACCCCCGCCCCTAACCCCTCTCACAAGGGGGAGGGAGACTCCAGTCGGCGCTGACAACGGCAAACTGCCAACGTTCAGGCGCCAAAAGGATCGAATTGGAGTGCGCGGCAGTGTTCCCTTCCCCTTGTGGGGAGGGTTAGGGTGGGGTCCTCTTCGCAAGAAATCCGTGTCCTACCCCGCTCTCAGTCCTTCCCATGCCGTGAATACCGAGACCGCAACCAGGAGCAGTCCGGCTGCCCGGCCGGCAAAGGCGGTCGCCTGGGGATTGGCGACCAGCAGATTTCGGCTGCGGCCGGCGGTGACGGCGAGCCCGCCATAGACGGTAAACTGCATGGTGATCGTCATCAATCCCATGATGGACGCCTGGATCCAGATCGGACCGTAGGCCGGCTTCAGAAATTGCGGATAGACCGCGAAGACGAAGAGATAGGCCTTTGGATTGATCAGGCAGATCACCAGCCCCTGGCGAAACGCCTTCCATGCGGAACGGCTGCCGGCAGGCCCCGCAGCGCCGACCCTGATCGAGCTGCGCATCAGCGACAGGCCTATGAAGGCCATGTAGGCGGCGCCGGCAATCAGCAGCGGATTGTAGAGGATCGGCACGAAATGCATCAGCAGGCCGACGCCGAGCGCGCCGTTCAGCGTGTGTACCATGCCGCCCAGCATGATACCGCCGGTCGCGGCAAGTCCCCTGTTGCCGCCACCGGTCAACGCATTGGCAAGCACGAAAAGCATGTCCATGCCCGGCACGATGATGATGCCGAACAGGAGGAGACAGAAGAGCCAGAGATTTGCCGCGTAATCCATGTCAGTTGCCTGTCGCTTCGCCGGCCAGGCCGCAGCGGAATGTGTTGATTCTCAACCCGATAGGCGCTCCTATAGAACAGCCCAACTGACGATGGTGTGTCAGTTGTCATCGGAAACCCGGGTGAAAAATGCGAAAGGCGTCACGCCTGTTCGAGATCATCCAGATCATGCGGTTGGCGCGGCAGCCGGTAACGGCGGCGACGATTGCCGAGCGGTTGGAAGTCACGGTGCGCTCGATCTATCGCGATATCGCGGCACTTCAGGCGATGCGCGTGCCGATCGAGGGCGGGCGTGGCATCGGCTATATACTGCGCCCCGGCTTCGACCTGCCGCCGCTGATGTTCTCGATCGAGGAGATGGAGGCGATCGTCCTGTCGCTGGCGCTGCTGGAGCGAACAGGGGACAGCGAGCTCAAGCAGGCGGCCAAGCGTGTCAGTGCCAAGATCGCCGGTGCGGTGCCGCCACCCTTGCGCCAGGCGTTCGATGCCAATGCGCTGCATGCGTGGGGGTTCGCCGCGCCTTCGACCGGCGCGATCGATCTGGCCCTGGTGCGCCGCGCCATCCGCGACGAGGAGAAGCTCGACATCTCCTATCGAGACGAAATGGGCCGCGCCTCCGAGCGGCTCGTCCGCCCGATCGCCCTGATCTACTACGCCGAGACCGCCAATATCGTCGCCTGGTGCGAATTGCGCCAGGCGATCCGCAATTTCCGCAGCGACCGGATCGAGGATTGCCAGGCGACGGGGCTACGGTTCAAGGGCGAAGGCGACCGGTTGCGGCAGGTCTGGGTAGACGGGTGGGAGACGAATGCCTCGAACGCTGGCTAAAAGCGGCCAACGCAAAGCGAATGCCAGAAGCGGACCTACCTCACATCCACCCAGCGCTTTTCCTCGAACGAGCGCGCCATCGCGTGCACGGTGCGCTCGATCTCCAGTCCTTCGGCGAATTCGATGAGCCGCGCCGGCTTGCCGGCAAGCCGCGTCAGCAATTCGTGGCACTCGATGATCTTGAGATCGTTGAAGCCGAGGCCATGGCCTGGCGCCGGCAGGAAGGCGTCGTAGGGCTTGTGGTGCGGCGCCACAAGGATGGTGCGATAGCCTTGCTCGGTCGGGCGGTCGGCGGTGACATAAAGCTGGATTTCATTCATCCGCTCCTGATCGAACAGGATCGACCCCTTCGATCCGAATATCTGGATGGCGATGCGACCCTTGCGGCCCCAGGCCGATCGGTTGACCAGCAACGTGCCGGCGATGCCGTTCTCCAGATGCATCAGCACGCTGGCAATGTCGTAGGTCTCCACCACACGGCGGCCGCCGCTGGCCACCTTGCGATCGGCATAGGGTTTGGCCATGTCGCAAATGACGCTGGCGACACGGCCGAACAGGGCGGAAACTAGCGACAGTGGGTGCACGGCGAAATCGTCAAGCGCGCCATAGCCGGAAGCCGCTTCGTGCTTCCAGAAAAACAGCGCTTCGGGATCGGCCATGAAATCCTCGTCCATCTCGATGCGCAGATGGTTGACCTCGCCGATGATCTTCTCGTCGAGCAGCGTGCCGATGTGGCGGATGGACGGGCTCTGGATGTAATTGTAGCCGAGGGCCGCGACCTTGCCGGACTTTTTCGCCGCCGCCGCCATCGCTTCGGCCTCGGCAAAACCTGGCGCCATCGGCTTCTCGCACCACAGATGTTTGCCGGCTTCCAGGATGGCGATGGCCATTTCCGGGTGGAACTGGTTGGGCGTGGTCAGCGAGACGATGTCGACCTCCGGGTCGTTGACGACGGCGCGCCAGTCGCCGGAGGCCTTGGCGAAACCGAACTCGGCCGCCTTGCGCCGGGCAAGCTCTTCATTGACTTCGCCGAGATGGACCAGCCGCGGCTTGGCGACATCGGGAAAGACGGCGCCGACCGCGCTCCATGCAATGGCGTGACACTTGCCCATGAAACCCGTGCCGATGAGACCGACTCCGACCATTTTCAGTTTCTCCACTGCCTGAAGCGCTGCGTGGATGAATTAATCCATTTTCTCTTGGAATGGAATGTCTGCCTCATTTTTTGTGGTGTTCTTGCGCAGGCTCACTATGATGAGGCACAGAGGGACGCTTCACGCATGAGCTTGGACAGAGCGACGATGGACGAACGGGTACCTCGCGACTTCGAGACGCTGCGCGCAACGATCCTCGATCGGCGCGAAAGCCTGCCCAGGCGCATCGCCCAGATCGCCGCCTACGCGCTCGACAATCCCGACGACATTGCCTTCGGCACCGCCGCAAGTATCGCCGCTTCGGCCGGCGTGCAGCCGTCTACCCTGATCCGCTTTGCCCAACAGCTCGGCTTCGACGGGTTCACCAGCCTGCAGCAGGTATTCCGCGAGCGGCTGCGCGAGCGCAATTCGTCCTACGACGAAAGGCTGCAAGCCTTGCGCGCCAAGGCCGAGGGCGCCGCGGGCCACCGGGCGATCTTCGACGGCTTCGTCGCCGCCGCCAGCACCTCGCTCAACGACATCTCGCGCACGCTGGACGACACGCATCTGGAAGACGCAATTTCGCTGCTGGCAAGGGCGGAGACAATCTACGTGCTGGCCAAACGCCGCTCCTATCCGGTGGCGTCCTACATCGCCTATGCGCTGGGCAAACTGAAGATCCGCAACCAGCTGATCGAATCAGCCGCCGGCCTGAATGCCGAGATGATCGGTTTCGCCACTCCGGCGGATGCCGTCATCGCCATCTCCTTCTCGCCCTATGCGCCGGCCACCATCGAGGAGGCGCGCAGCATTTCGGAACGGGGCGTGCCTATCGTCGCCATCACCGACAGCTCGTTTTCGCCGCTTGCCCAGTTCGCCAAGGTCTGGTTCGAGGTTGCCGAGGCCGATTTCGCCGGCTTCCGCTCGCTGTCGGCGACGATGGCGCTGGCCATGGCGCTGACCGTCGGCGTCGGTGAGAAGCGAGGCGACACGGGCCGCAAGCGCAAAAGTTAGAGAATTTCTGCCGAAGCCTCGCCTGCCGCCGAAAGCCGCGCTGCGTCGCGCGCGGGCGGCAAGCCGAACTGGCGGGCGTATTCGCGGCTGAACTGGGAAGCACTCTCGTAGCCGACGGCGAAGGCGACGCTTGCAACATTGCCTGGCTGGGCGGCCAGCAAATGGCGGGCTTCCAGGAGCCGGATTTGTTTTTGATACTGGATCGGGCTCATGGCCGTCGCCGCCTTGAAGTGGCGGTAAAATGCAGCGTTGCTCATATGGGCGATTTCGGCCAGATCGCTGACCCGGACCGGCTCATGGCAATGTGACCAGATCCACGCGATCGCCTGGCCAATCCGGGATAGATGGCCGTCGGCGCGCGCAAGCTGGCGAAGCTTTGCGCCCTGGGGGCCTTGCAGCAGCCTGAACAACATCTCGCGTTCGAGCATGGTCGACAGCACGGGAATCTCACTTGGCCGGTCGAGCAGCCGCATTATTCGCCGCAATGCGTCGAGCAGATCCTCATTGACGGGCGAGGTGGAGAAATTGTCTCCGCCGAGTGCCGGCTCGTGCTCGACGAGAAGAGCGGCAATGGCCTGCAGATCGAGGGTAAAGCCGATTGCCAGGTAGGGATGTCTGGGGCTGGCTGCCACCAACTGGCTGATGGTGGGCGTGTCGACGGTGTAGATGAAATAGCTGGCGGGATCATAGCGGAGGGTCCGGTCTCCGATCAGGACCGTTTTCGCGCCCTGCAGCACAAACAGGATTCCCGACCCCCATACCCCCGCCATTGGCGCCGTGGCGACTTCGCTGCGGCCGATCGAAACGCGGGGGATCGCCGTTGTCGTTCGTCGCCCGCGCGCATGACGGCCGGCGATATCGATCAGCTCCTGCAGTGCCTCGCTCATGGCATCAGCATCGCGCGTCCATCGTGGCCGCGCAACCCATATGAGAGGATTAGGCAAAAGCCGAAGAGTTTTCGGCGCGCGGCATTCCTCATAGGACGCCATCTCTGGGTCTTCGACATGGAGAGATGGAGAACCCAAATGACGAAATCGAAAACCGCCGTGGTGACAGGCGCCAACAAGGGCATCGGCCGCGAGATTGCCCGGCGTTTGGCGACGATGGGCTTCAAGGTGTGGCTTGGCGCCAGGAATGCCGAGCGCGGCATGGCGGCAGCGCAGGAATTGTGCAGCGAAGGCCTCGACGTGCAATGGCTTGCGCTGGATGTCACACAGGACGAAAGCGTCGCGGCGGCCGCCAGAACTGTCGAGGCGGAAAGCCCTTGTCTCGACGTGCTGGTGAACAATGCCGGCGTCGCCATCAACTACGAGCTGCCGCCGAGCCAGCAGCAGCTTGCCGATGTCAGGGCGACCTATGACGTCAATGTCTTCGGGCCGATCCGCGTGACCCAGGCTTTCCTGCCGCTGCTGCTTGCAGCGCCGGCCGCCCGCATCGTGATGGTGAGCAGTTCCACGGGATCCATCGGGCGCGCGCTCGATTCGGGCACGCCGAACCAGTCGGTCAACCTGATGGGTTATGGCAGTTCCAAGACGGCCCTGAACGCCATCACCGTCGCCTTCGCCCGCGAACTTGCGCCACAAGGCATCAAGGTCAATGCAGCGGCGCCCGGCTATACCGCCACCGACCTGAATGGATTTAGAGGCCACCGCACCGTGCAGCAGGCGGCCGAGATCGTCATACACCTGGCGACCTTGGCTGCCGATGGTCCGAACGCCGGGTACTTCAACGACGATGGCCCGCTGCCATGGTGAGCGGAGCCAGGCCGGCCAAAGTGTCTTCCCGAACGCGACACCTGGTGGCACTTTTCGCCGAAGGAACGCTCATTCCATATTGACTATGGATTGGAATTATTATTTCATATTCCCGGCACCACGCTGCCGCTCGCGCGTGTTACCCAACAATGTTGTTCATGACAACAAGGCCGACGGGAGGTTCCAATGAGCGAAGCCGTGGACGCGAAACAGGCGCCGCTCGACGTGATCACCATCGGTCGCGCGTCCGTCGACCTCTACGGCCAGCAGATCGGCTCGCGGCTGGAGGATATCACCTCCTTCGCCAAGTCGGTCGGCGGCTGCCCGGCCAACATTTCGGTCGGTACGGCCAGGCTCGGCCTGCGTTCTGCGCTGTTGACCCGCGTCGGCGACGAGCAGATGGGCCGCTTCATCCGCGAGCAGCTGACGCGTGAAGGTGTCAATGTCGACGGGCTGAAGACCGACAAGGAGCGGCTGACGGCGCTAGTGCTGCTCTCGGTCGAGGACGAAGGCGTCTCGCCGATGATCTTCTACCGCTCGGACTGCGCCGACATGGCGCTGGCCGAGGAGGATATCGACGAAGCGTTTATCTCTTCGGCCCGCGCGGTCGTCGTCACCGGTACGCATTTTTCCCGGCCCAACAGCGATGCCGCGCAGCGCAAGGCGATCCGCATCATGAAGGCCAAGGGCGGCAAGGTGGTGTTCGACATCGACTACCGGCCCAATCTCTGGGGTCTTGCCGGTCATGCCGAAGGCTTCGAGCGCTATGTCAAATCGGACCGGGTCTCGGCCCAGTTGAAGACGGTGCTGCCCGATTGCGACCTCATTGTCGGCACCGAGGAAGAGATCATGATCGCGTCGGGGGCCGATGATTGCCTGAGCGCGCTGAAGGCGATCCGCTCGCTGTCGTCCGCCACCATCGTATTGAAGCGCGGCGCCATGGGCTGCATCGTCTATGACGGACCGATCAGCGACGATCTCGAGGACGGCGTCGTCGGCAAGGGGTTCCCGATCGAGATCTACAATGTGCTCGGCGCCGGCGACGCGTTCATGTCCGGCTTCCTGCGCGGCTGGCTGGGGGGCGAAGACCATGCGACGGCGGCGACCTGGGCCAATGCCTGCGGCGCCTTCGCCGTGTCGCGGCTGCTCTGCGCGCCGGAGTATCCGACCTTCGAGGAGCTGCAGTTCTTCCTCAAGCACGGCAGCAAGCATCTGGCCTTGCGCAAGGACGAGGCGATCAACCACATCCATTGGGCGACGACGCGCCGGCGCGACATTCCCTCGCTGATGGCGCTCGCCTGCGACCACCGTGTGCAGCTCGAGGATGTGGCGGCGAAAGCTGGCGCCAATCCGGCGCGGATCGAAGAATTCAAGGTGCTGGCGGTCAAGGCGGCAGCGAAGGTCGCCGCCGGCCGCGACGGCTATGGCATGCTGATCGACGAGAAATACGGCCGCAAGGCGATGTTCGAATTCGCCCGCCATCCCTTCGCCTGGCTCGGGCGGCCGGTCGAACTGCCGGGATCGCGGCCGCTGCGCTTCGAATTCTCGCAGGACATCGGCTCGCAGCTCACCGAATGGCCGGTCGATCACTGTATCAAGTGCCTGTGCTTCTACCATCCCGACGATCCGGCAGCCTTGAAGGAAGAGCAGCAGCAGAAGCTGCGCGCACTGTTCGAAGGCGCGCGGAAAGTAGGCAGAGAACTTCTCATCGAGATCATCGCCGGCAAGCATGGCAAGCTGGACGACACGACGATCCCGCGCGCGCTGGAGGAACTCTATGCGCTCGGCATCAAGCCCGACTGGTGGAAGCTCGAGCCGCAGGCGTCGAGCGGTGCCTGGGCCAAGATCGAAGCCGTCATCCTGAAGCACGATCCGTGGTGCCGCGGCGTCGTGCTGCTTGGGCTGGAAGCGCCGCAGGACGAGCTGGAAGCGGCTTTCGCAGCCACCGCCAAGGCGCCGATCGTCAAGGGTTTTGCCGTCGGCCGCACCATCTTCGTCCATGCGGCCGAACAATGGCTGGCCGGCAAGATGTCGGATGACGAAGCTATCGCCGACATGGCGCAGCGCTTCGAACAGCTGACTGAAGCGTGGCTTGCCGCGCGCGGCCGCAAAGCGGCATAAGAAGCGCGGCACAACGACTGCGGAGGAGACACCATGAGCAAGACAATCCGCCTGACGATGGCGCAGGCGCTGACCCGCTTTCTCAGCAAGCAGATGATCGAGATCGACGGCAACAAGGTCCCGATCTTCGGCGGCGTCTGGGCGATCTTCGGCCATGGCAACGTCGCCGGCATAGGCGAGGCGCTCTATCAGGTGCGCGACGAATTGCCGACCTTCCGAGCCCACAATGAGCAGGCGATGGCGCATGCTGCGATCGCCTACGCCAAGGCCAACTTCCGCCGCCGCTTCATGGCCGCGACGTCTTCGATCGGTCCCGGCGCGCTCAACATGGTGACGGCCGCGGCGCTCGCCCATGTAAACAGGTTGCCCGTCCTGTTTCTGCCCGGCGATGTCTTCGCCAACCGCATTCCCGACCCGGTGCTGCAGCAGGCCGAGGATTTCTCCGACGGCACAGCGACGGTCAACGACTGCTTCCGTCCGGTGTCGCGCTATTTCGACCGCATCACCCGGCCGGAGCAGATTATTCCGGCGCTGAGCCGTGCCATGGCCGTGCTGACCGATCCGGCCGAGTGCGGCCCGGTGACGCTGTCGCTCTGCCAGGATGTGCAGGCCGAGGCCTATGATTATCCCGAAAGCTTCTTTGCCGAGCGGGTCTGGCACCAGCGCCGTCAGCGACCGGACCGCCACGAATTGGCCGCCGCGGTCGCGGCTCTGAAGGGAGCAAAAAAGCCGCTGGTGATCGCCGGCGGCGGCGTTCTCTATTCCCAGGCTTCGAACGAGCTGGCGAAATTCGCGGAAAGCGCCGGCATTCCGGTCTGCGAGACGCAAGGCGGCAAATCCTCGCTCCCGGACGAGCATCCGCTCAACATGGCGGCGGTTGGCGTCACCGGCACTTCCGCCGCCAACCGGCTGGCCGAAGAAGCCGACGTCGTGCTTGCCATCGGCACACGCCTGCAGGATTTCACCACTGGCTCATGGGCGCTGTTCAAGAACTCGGGCAAGACCATCATCGGACTCAACGTGCAGCCCTTCGACGCCGGCAAGCACCGCGCGCTGCCGCTGGTCACTGACGCGGCCGAGGGTTTGGCCGAACTCGGTGCAGCGCTTAAAGGTTGGAAGGCGCCGGCGACCTGGACAGACAATGCGACCAGCGGCAAGACGGCCTGGCAGGCTGAGGCGGCCAAGGTGACGGCGTCGACCAATGCCGCCTTCCCGTCGGATGCTCAGGTGATCGGCGCCGTGCAGCGCGCGATGGGCTCTGGCGTGACGCTGTTGCATGCCGCCGGCGGTCTGCCGGGCGAGTTGCACAAGCTCTGGCAGGCTGGCGCGCCTGGCTCCTATCACGCTGAATACGGCTTCTCGACCATGGGCTACGAGATTGCCGGCGGGCTGGGCACCAAGATGGCGAAGCCCGACGAAGAGGTCGTCGTCATGATCGGCGACGGCTCCTATCTGATGCTGAATTCCGAGATCGCCACCTCGGTGATGCTCGGCCTGAAGCTGACCATCGTGCTGCTCGACAACAGGGGCTATGGCTGCATCAACCGGCTGCAGATGGCGACCGGCAGTGCCAACTTCAACAACCTCCTGAAGGACGCGCGTCACGAAGTCCTGCCCGATATCGACTTCGCCGCGCATGCGGCGAGCATGGGGGCGATTGCCGAAAAGGTGCCGTCGATCGCCGGATTGGAAAACGCTCTGGAAAAATCCACGAAGAACAACCGCACCACGGTGCTTGTCATCGACACCGACCCGCTGGTTTCCACCGATGCCGGCGGTCACTGGTGGGATGTGGCGGTGCCGGAAGTATCGGCGCGGCCGCAGGTTAACGCGGCGCGCAAAGCCTATGATGAGAAGCGGCAGATGCAGACAATCGGCGATTGATGTAACGCGGCCAAGCCCCTACCTCCGCCTTGTGGGGAGGTCGGACCGAAGGTCCGGGTGAGGTCCGGCGCCGCACCCCCACCCCGCTGCTTCGCAGCGACTTGCCGGAGCGAGCCACGGGTCTCGCCCGTCCTTCGGACCCCCACAAGGGGGAGAGTGAATACGAACTGAAACTGGAGTGACGACTTGAAAGCCAAACTGGGCATGTCCCCCATTGCGTGGTGGAACGACGATCTCGCGGAACTCAGCGATGACGTGTCGCTGGAGGAGTGCTTGCTCCAGTCGCGTTCGGCCGGCTTCACCGGCATGGAAATGGGCCGGCGTTTTCCCAACGACCCCGATGTCATGCTGCCGATCCTCAAGGCAGCAGACGTGACGCTGTGCGGCGGCTGGTTCTCCGGCACGCTGGTCGATGGGGGGATGGCTGACAATAAGGATCGCATCCAGCCGATGATCGACCTGTTCAAGGCGGTGAACGCGCCTTGCATCGTCTATGGCGAGGTCGGCCGCTCGATCCAGGGCGACCGCTCCAAACCGCTGGCCACCAAGCCGAAGCTGTCGGACGACGAGATGAAGGCCTATGCGAAGCGCCTCACCGAATTCGGCGAATGGTGCGGCGAGCAAGGCATGCCGCTGTCCTACCACCACCACATGGCGGCGGTGGTCGAGACCGAGCCGGAGCTCGATGCCTTCATGCGCTATTCGGGCGAAGGCATTCCATTGCTGCTCGATGCAGGCCATCTGGCATTCGCCGGCGGCGACGTGCTGCGCGCCATCGACAACCATCATAAGCGCATCAGCCATGTTCATGTGAAGGACGTGCGCATGGGCGTGATCGAGAAACTCGACCGCACGAAACAGTCCTTCCTCGACGCGGTGGCGCTGGGTGCCTTCACGGTACCGGGCGACGGCTCGCTGGATTTCGGCGCCATCGTGCAGCGCTTTGCCGACCATGGCTATGAGGGCTGGTTCGTGGTCGAGGCCGAGCAGGATCCGAAGAAGAACCCGCCGCTCAGGATGGCGCAGGTCGGCTACAAGGAATTGATGCGCGTCATGACCGCCGCCGGCTACACGGTCGAAACGCAAGGCTTTCCAAATGTCTGATCAAGGGAGGCCTGATGCGATGGGTTCCCGGCGAAGCCGATTGCTGTAGATTGGCCCGATGAAAGATTACGAACACCCCTTCTTCCGGCCTTTGTGGCGGCGTGTCGCCGTCGTCGCGGTCTGCGTCATCTGGTCGATCATCGAGTTCGCCACCGGCACGCCGTTCTGGGGCGTCATCGCGCTTGGTTTCGCCGGCTACGCCGTCTGGCAGTTTTTTTACCTCTACAAGCCCGCGGACGAGGGCAAGGCCGAGGCCGAACCGAAGGAGTGACAGGGATGTCGAAGCTGCTGGTGAAGGCCGACAAGGGCCATGGCCGCGTCGCCCATGTGACGCCGGAGAACGCAAGCTGGAGCTATGTCGGTTTCGACCTGCATCGGCTGCGGCCCGGCGAGAGCGCTTCCGGAAAAACCGATGATCGCGAAGTCTGCCTGGTGTTCGTCACCGGCAAGGGCAACGCGAGAGCCGGCGGCAAGGATCTCGGCCTGCTTGGCGAGCGCATGTCGCCCTTCGAGGGCAAGCCGTGGTCGGTCTACGTTCCGCAAGGCTCCGACTGGTCGGTGACGGCGGATACCGAGCTGGAACTCGCGGTCTGCTCGGCGCCGGGCCTTGGCGGCGGTCTGCCGGTGCGGGTGATCGCACCGGACGATCTCGGCCAGGAGGTGCGCGGCAAGGGCACCAACACGCGCTACGTCACCAACATATTGCCGGAGGGCAAGCCGGCCGATTCGCTGCTGGTGGTCGAGGTGATCACGCCCGGCGGCCATACGTCGAGCTATCCGCCGCACAAGCATGACCAGGACAACCTGCCCGACGAATCCTATCTCGAGGAAACCTACTATCACCGGCTCAGCCCACCGCAGGGCTTTGCCTTCCAGCGCGTCTACACCGACGCCGACAAGAATGGCCACCGCGCGCTCGACGAAGCGATGGCGATCGAGGACGGCGATGTCGTGCTGGTTCCCAAGGGCTATCATCCCTGCGCCGCCTGCCACGGCTACGACCTCTATTATCTCAACGTGATGGCCGGGCCTAAGCGGACGTGGAAATTCCACAATGCTCCTGAGCACGAATGGCTGATGAAGGCCTGATCGATCGTCTCTTCCGGGTAAAGCTGTTGGTCCAACCCGAAAAAAATGCCGGCTAAGGACCGGAAGGCTCGATTTGCCTTCGAAAACCCTTCAAAGCTTCGTCAATCCGTCATGGAAATCACCTATGGCAACGGGACTGACGAGGACTTCCTAATGCGCTACGCCCTCTATTTCACCCCCCGGCAGGACGAGCCACTGGCGCGGATCGCCGCCAACTGGCTTGGCCGTGACCCATTTGGCGGCGCGACAAGGCCGGCCGAGGCGGTGGCCGACCTGTCGGCGGCGGAGGTTGCTTTCCACACAGCTTCGGCGCGCCGCTATGGTTTTCACGCCACGCTGAAAGCCCCTTTCCGCCTGGCCGCCAGCGAAACCGAAGCCTCGCTGCGCGCCGCACTCGACCATTTTGCCGAGGCGACGCCGGCGGTGAGCATCCCGCGTCTCATCGTCAGCCAGATCGATGGCTTCTTCGCACTGGTGCCGGACGGCCCGCTGCCTGCGCTCAACCGCTTCGCCGATGATGTGGTGCTCGGCTTCGACCGGTTTCGTGCGCCGTTGACCGAGGCAGAAATCGAGCGGCGCAGCCCGGATTCGCTGAAGCCGGCCGAGTTCCGCAATCTCTGCCAATGGGGCTACCCCTATGTCTTCGAGACCTTTCGCTTCCACATGACGCTGTCCGGCCGAGCGGGGCCACAGGAAAGCCCTCGTTTGCGCGCAGCAATCGACAGTCTGTTTGCGCAGGTGCTGCAACAGCCGCTGCTGGTGGATGCGCTGACGCTGTTCGTCGAAACCGAACCGGGCGCACCGTTCATGGTGCTCTCGCATCACGCGCTCGGGCGCCGCCCGGCTAGAAAAACCGCCTGAACAACCAAGGACTGCCTGAAATGACCGCCGAGACTGTTCTCCACAACGCCCGCATCGTTCTTGCCGACGAGATCGTCGAGGGTTCGCTGGTGCTGCGCGACGGCTTTATCGCCGGCATCGATGCCGGCACCAGCCAAACCGGCGGGAGCATGGCCGGCGAGGATATGGGGGGCGACTACATCATTCCCGGGCTGGTCGAACTCCATACAGACCATCTCGAAGGCCACTACGCGCCGCGGCCCAAGGTGCGCTGGAACCCAATCGCCGCCGTGCTCGCTCATGACGCGCAAGTGGCGACAGCCGGCATCACCACCGTGCTCGATGCCTTGCGCGTCGGCATGGACGAGGATGCCGACCTGACGTCGACCGACATCCGCAAGCTGGCCGATGCGATCGAGGACAGCGTACAGCAGGATCGTCTGCGGGCCGACCATTTCATCCATCTGCGCTGCGAGGTTTCGGCGCCGGACTGCCTCAAGGCGTTCGCCAATTTCGACGGCGACGAACGGGTGAAACTGGCATCGCTGATGGACCATGCGCCCGGCCAACGCCAGTTCGTCAATCTCGAGACCTATGCCTATTATTACCAGCGCAAGCTCAAGCTGACCGATCGCGACTTCAAACTGTTCTGCGAAAAACGGATGGCGGAATCGGCGCGCAATTCGGTACCGAACCGGGCGGTGATCGCCGCCGCCTGCCATGAGCGCGGCATCGTTTTGGCCAGCCATGACGACGCCACCCTTGGCCATGTCGGCGAAGCGATCGAACAGGGCGTGCGCGTCGCCGAGTTCCCGACCACGGAAGAAGCCGCCAGGGCCTCGAAAGAGGCCGGGCTCGGCGTGCTGATGGGTGCGCCCAACGTCATGCGCGGCGCCTCGCATTCGGGCAATGTCTCGGCCCGCACGCTGGCCAGCGATGGCCTGCTCGACATCCTGTCGTCCGACTACATTCCCTTCAGCCTGATCCAGTCGGCGTTCTTCCTCGGCGACGTCGTCGACGGCATTTCCCTGCCGCAGGCGGTCGCCATGGTCTCGAAGAACCCGGCCGAAGCGATTGGCCTGACCGACCGCGGCGTCATCGAGCAGGGCCGCCGCGCCGACCTGGTGCGCGTACGCGTCGACGACCATGTTCCGGTCGTGCGCACCGTCTGGCGCCAGGGACGCCGGGTCGCATGATGGTGTCCGCGTTGATCGAGCGTGAATTGTCGGCCGAGATGTTTCCGATCCGTGACGGCGTCTTCGTCGCCGTCGTCGGTCCAAGCGGCGCCGGCAAGGACACGGTGATCGGCTATGCCCGCACCCGCTTTGCCGACGAGACAAGGCTGGAGTTCGTCCGCCGCGTCATCACACGACCGAGCGATGCCGCCAGCGAGGACCACGACACGCTGGCCGACGCCGCCTTCGCCGAGGCCGAAGCCGATGGCGCCTTCGCCATTTCCTGGGAGGCGCATGGCTTGCGCTATGGCATCCCGGCCGATGTCGACTGGTCCGTCGCCAATGGCCGCGTTGCCGTGGCAAACGTGTCGCGCGCGATCATCCCGGTGCTGCGCGAGCGCTATGCCAATCTGGCCGTGGTCGAGATCACCGCCTCGCCCGACGTGCTGGCAGAGCGTCTGGCGATGCGCGGCCGCGAGTCACGCGGCGAAGTGCTGGCGCGGCTGGCGCGAAGCGCCAATGTCACTCTGTCCGGCCCTGGCGTCACCTCGATCGACAATAGCGGCCCGCGCGACGCGGCCGGCGAGCGCTTCGCCGAGGTACTGCGCAAGGCGATGGCCTTTTCCGATATGTCGGGACTGATCTAACCTGCCTCGAGCCCGGCCTATTCCGCGGCCGCACCAGCGGCGCTTTTGCGAGTGGCGTCGACCATCAGCCGCCGTTCCCGGAACACGCCCCATTGCTGGTCGACCAGCACACCGATGAGGATGACGCCGCCCATCACCGCGAAGTTGAGCGAGGACGGGATGCCGAGCAGGTTGACGAGGTTCTGCAACTCCTGCAGCAGCACCGTGCCAAGGATGACGCCGATCAGCGAGCCCTCACCGCCGCGCAGCGAGAAGCCGCCGAGCACGGCGGCCGCGATGGCGTAGAGTTCGTAGAACTGGCCGTGGCTGGCCGGCGAGATCGAGCGCGTGTACATGGCGAAATAGATCGCCGACAACGCCGTCAGCACGCCGCAGATGACGTAAGCGGCCATGACGACGCGGCCGGTGCGGATGCCCGAATATTTCGCCGCCTCCTCGTTCTTGCCGATAGCGTAGAGATAGCGGCCGAAAACTGAGCGGTGCAGCACCACCCACATGACGATGGCGATGACGATTAGCGCGATAAAGCTGTTGGGAACGCCATATGAACGTCCGGCGGTGAGGAATTCGAGGTTCGGGAAATTCTGGCCGAAGGCAAAGCCGGCGGTGCCGTCGGCGGTGTAGAAGCGGGCGACGCCGCGATAGATCAGCAAGCCGCACAGCGTGACGACGAAAGGCTGCAGCTTTAGCCGCGTGATCAGCCAGCCATGCACCAGGCCGATGATGGCACCGAGGAACAAGATCAGCACGAAGGCCAGCGGCCAGCCCACCTCGCGCACGGCGATGAAGTCGATGAACAACGTTCCCAGCAGCGCAACCACCGAGCCGACCGACAGTTCGATGCCGCCGGTGATGATGACGAAGGCCTGGCCGATCGACAGGATGCCGAACAGGCCGATCAGGTTGGAAGTGTTGGCGAGATTGATCGGCAACAGGAAGCGCGGATTGATGATCGCCACGATGGCGCCGACCACCAGGATCAGGATCAGCAGGCCGAGATCTTTCTTGCTCATCGTCTTCTCCCCAATGCCCGCCCTAGAGGGTTCCGGACCGGAACCCGTGGCAAAACAAAAAATTATTTCGGTTGCTTGCCCACCGCCAGCAGCAGCACGTTTTCCTGGCTGAACCGGTCCTTGTCGAGAATGCCCGAGATCTGGCCTTCATGCATGACGGCGATGCGGTCGGACACGCCGATCACCTCTTCCATGTCGGAGGAGATCATCAGCACGGCGACGCCGGCATCGGCCAAAGCGCGCATCAGTCCGTAGATTTCCGCCTTGGCGCCGATGTCGATGCCACGCGTCGGCTCGTCAAGGATCATTACTTTCGGATTCATGGCCAACCATTTGCCGAGCACGACCTTTTGCTGGTTACCGCCCGACAGTGTGCCGGTGCGCGTCTGTACGGACGGCGCCTTGATGCCGAGATCCTTCTTCTGCTTCTCGGCGGTGGCAATCTCGGCACTTGTGGACACCAGCGAGCGGCGCGCATGTGCCGGCAGATTGGGCAGCGAAATATTCTGGGCGATCGACAGGTCGAGCAGGATGCCGGTCAGCTTGCGGTCTTCCGGCACCAGGAAGATGCCATGCGCGACGGCATCGGCCGCCGAGCCCAGCACAAGCGGCTTGCCGTCGAGCTCGAGAGTGCCGCCAAGGCTTGAGTCTATGCCGAAGAACACCCGCGCCAGCTCGGTGCGGCCGGAGCCGACAAGGCCGGCAAGGCCGAGGATTTCGCCGCGCCTGACGTCGAGATCGACCGGCCGGCCGGGATAGGCAGGGGTGCGGATGGCCTTGGCCGACAGGGCTGTGGCGCCGGGCGCGCGCGCGGCCTCGGAGGCCTTTTCGCGTTCCTTCAGCATGCGGCCGATCATCAGCTTGACCATCTGGTCATGGCCGATGTCGCTCTTCGGCAAGGTGCCGGCCAGCATGCCGTCACGCAGCACGACGACGCGGTCGGCGACGCGCTCGACTTCGTGCAGGCGGTGCGAAATGAAGATGACGCTGATGCCATCGGCCTTCAGCGCTTTGATGACGTCGAGCAATTTGTCGGTCTCGGCGAGCGGCAGGCTCGATGTCGGCTCGTCGAGGATGACGAGCCGCGCCTCGATCGACAGCGCCTTGGCGATCTCGACCATTTGCTGCTGCGCCAGCGACAAGGTCGCAACCGGTGTGTCGGCGGAAAAATTGGCGCCGACGCGCTTCAACAGCGGCGCCACCATGGTGCGCAGCTTTGCGCGGTCGACGAGCTTGAACGGCCCGGCGCGCAACGGCTCGCGGCCGAAGAAGATGTTGGCGGCGACATCGAGATTGTCGAACAGATTGAGTTCCTGGTGGACGAAGGCGATGCCCGAGCCCAGGCTGGCTTCGACGGTCAAGCCCTTGTGGGCGGTGCCGTCGACCGTGATCGTGCCGGCGTCGGGCGTGGTGACGCCGCCGAGGATCTTCATCAATGTCGATTTGCCGGCGCCGTTTTCGCCAACGAGGCCGATGACTTCGCCCGGCCTGACCTCCATGGAGAAGCCATCGAGCGCGACGACGCCCGGATAGGTCTTGCGCACGTTCTCGAGGCTGAGGAACGGGGTGGTCGTAGCGATGGATGTGTCGGAATAGTTCATCATGCCTGACAGCAGTTGGCGGGCTGACCTTGTGGCAGACTGACGATCCTCGCGCGGTTCGTCAATGCGAGCAGCCGGCCCAAGCGAAGTTGAGCCGGCTGAACTGCTTCAAGTTTTAGTTTCCAGACATTGCCTTCAGGTTGGCGGCATAGGCGTCGACATCATCCTTGCCGATGATCTTGGTGGGAACGATGATGAGGCCGCCTTCCGGGATGCCCGACTTGTCGCCCTTGAGATAGGAAGCCATCAGCTTCATGCCCTGATAGGCCCATTCGAAGGGCTGCTGCACGACGGTTGCGGCAACGGTGCCTTCCTTGACGCCGCCCAGCGTGATCGGATCGTCATCGAAGCCGACGACGGTGATCGAGCCGAGCTTGCCGGCGTCACGCAGCGCTTCATAGATGCGCGGCGTGTTGTAGGAGTAGAAGCCGACCATGCAGGTGACGTCGGGGCTGGCGACCAGCGCGTCCTCGACATTCTTCTTGGCGCGCGCCTGGTCGATGTCGTCACCGCGCACGTCGATCAGCTCGATCTTGGTGCCGGCCAGGCCGTCCTTCATGCCCTGGATGCGCTCCTTGGCATTGTCGGCGCCGAGCAGGCCGACGAAGCCGAGGCACTTGCCGCCATTGGGCATCGCCTTCTTGGCGATTTCAGCCGCCTGCTTGCCGGCATCGACGTTGGACGAGCCGATATAGGCGACGCGCTTGGTCTGCGGGGCGTCGCTGTCCGTGGTGAACAGAGCCGTTTCCGAAGCGATCTTGTTGAGCCCGTCTGTCGAGGTCTTGGGATCGACGGCCGAGACCATGATGCCCTTGACGCCGGCCGTCACCAGATCGTCCATCAGCCGCTGCTGGATGGCGACCGAGGACTGCTCGGGATATTTGAGTTCGAGATTATAATCCGGCAGCTCGCCTTGCGCCTTCTTGACGCCGGCTTCGGCGGCCTTCCAGAAATCGGAAGCGCCGTTGACGACGAAGGCCAGCGTCGGCTTGTCGTCGGCGCGCGCGATTGCCGTGGCCGACAGGCCGAGCAGCAGCGCCGCGGTGGCCACGGATGCATTTCGTATCAAAGATTTCATGTTCAACCTCCCATTTGGTTTAGTCATCAGACAGACTGGTCTTAGTCACCTGAATTTGCCGTTTGCAGCTTGGACGCCCCTCCTCCTCAAAGGGTTTCCGGCAACGAAAGAATGGCGCCCTTCCAGCCACGATCATGGACCTTAGAGACTCATCTCTCGTTCGTAAATAGTCCGATTTGTCTGACATATCGTATGTCCGAGACAAGGCTCGCGGAGATGATATCCGCTCGCCATCGGCCATTTGCGCACACTCCCGCCGGCCCCGACCCAGGCGGCCCGGACGCGACAAATTGACGGTACAGCGCATTCTTGTATTAGTAAACAGTATTAGTTTTCGAGGTGGCATCCGGGACGAGATTGCGGTTTCGCGGCGTATCTGCCGCGAGCCGCCGCCTGGCTGCGACAACGCCCGGACTTTATGGCGCTTGAGTTGTGAGTTGTCCAGATTCGCGTGGCGAGTGGACCTCAAGGTCGCTAATAGATATAAATGACTTGTGGCGATTTCTATAAACCGACAGCGTCCACGCCATCTTGGCGGCCCGACAGGCCGTCGCCAGACAGGCTGAGGGAGCGACATGAGCGATAGTCCGGCCATCGACAAAGAGAGGCGCCGCAAGGCGCCGGCGAAGGGCGCAAGGGGTCGTGTCACCATGACCGATATCGCCAGGGCGGCAGGCTGCTCGCAGGCGACAGTCTCCTTCGTGCTCAACAATTCGCCAGGGATCAAGCTGTCTCAGCAGACCCGCGAACGGGTGATCGAGGCCGCGCGGACCCTTGGCTATGCGGCGCCCGCCTTCTCGGCGCTTCACCCGGCGTTGCCTGCCTTCAAGGAGCCCGCCTTCGAAGGACTCGACGGAGTGATCGGCTTCGCCGTTGACCAGCTCGCCACCAGCCCGGAAGCCGTCGTCGCCATCGAGGGCGCGCGGCAGGCCTCGTGGAATGCCGGAAACGTGCTCTTGGTGGCGCAGACGCTGGGCGATGCAGTCATGGAGCCGCGCGCCATCGCGGCACTCACCAAGCGGGGCATTTCGGCGCTGATCTACATGACTATCTTCACCCGGGAGATCACCGCGCCCGATTACCTCTACGGCCTCGATATCCCGGTGATCCTGCTCAACTGCTACACATCAGACTACGCCTTCCCGGCCGTGGTGCCGAGCGAGATCGCCGGCGGCCAGAACTCGACCCGCCATCTGATCAGCCACGGCCACCGCCGCATCGCAACCATCACCGGCGAGCCGTGGATGCAGGCGGCACAAGACCGGCTGAAGGGCTACCGCCGCGCACTCGCCACCGCCGACATCCCGTTCGATCCCGAGCTGGTGGTCGAGGGCGACTGGTCGGCCAGTGCCGGCTATGCCGCGACCGTCAAGCTGTTGGCGCTGAAGGACCGTCCGACCGCCATCTTCTGCCAGAACGATCGCACCGCGATCGGCTGTTACGAAGCGCTGAAGGAAGCCGGCCTGCACATCCCCCAGGACATCTCCGTCGTCGGCTACGACGACGAGGAAATCGCCCGGCACTTGTTCCCGCCGCTGACCACCTCGATCCTGCCGCACATGGCTATGGGCCAATGGGCGATCGAGCAGCTGGAGGCGCCGGCGGTGCCGGGGCGAGGACGGTATCCGATCACCAAGCTGGAGTGCCCGCTGGTGGAGCGGGAGAGTGTAAGGGCCGTGGTGGCGGTGTGATAGGAGATAGCGCATGGCCCGCCAACGCGGCTTCTCGAACACGCTGACGACGTAGTTTGTTACCGGCTTGTCGGTTATCGCTTCACTTTGTGAGTTGATAAAATAAAGCCCGCGCCTCTGGCGGAGAGCGCGGGCCGATCGGGGCTTTCGCCCCAATCTTCAGCAGGCGATGGAGGGCACCGCCTGCCGCACACATCAACATTTAGAAACTGCTAATGTTCCATCGAGGCTGTTTGATCGAAACGAAATCCGCTTCCAATCGCGGTTGTCGCTTCTCCGCATTGTAGCGGAACCCCACGGCCATACGACCGTTTTTCCACCAGAGAAACGAAGGAGTTCGCCACCATGGACTGGAACCGCGTCGAAGGAAATTGGAAGCAGGTCAAAGGCAAGGTGAAGGAACAGTGGGGCAAGCTCACTGATGATGATCTCGACCGCATCGCCGGCAAGCGCGATCAGCTCGAAGGTAAAATCCAGGAACGCTACGGCCTGGCGAAGGATCGCGTACGCCGAGACATCGACGAATGGTATGGGCGACAAGGCTGGTAGACAGCTTTGAACCAATCAATTTTTGAGGCGTTATGGACCGCCGCTTTCATTGGAGCGATCTCGACGATGCATGCGGTTCTCGACCGCCACGGGTCTGGTCGAGCGCCGTAAGTCTTTGCCAGTCGCTGCCTGATTGCCTGCGAGCAGTAGACCGCCAAGGGCGCTTCAACTTGCGCCGAGCTTCGCAAATCCACATCGTGGCTAGCGTTCGAAGGGTTCGCCAAGCGAGGCGACGCCGTTCAGCCTGAGCAGGCGGCGGTCCGCCGAGATGATACCGAGCACGACGATCGTAACGAGATAGGGAAGGCTGGAAAGCAGTTGCGACGGCACGTCCAGACCGGTCGCCTGGGCGGCGAGGCTCATCAGCGAAACCGCGCCGAAGAGGCAGGCACCCAGGAAGATACGGCCAGCGAGCCACGTACCAAAGACAACCAGTGCGATCGCGATCCAGCCGCGTCCGGCAATCATGCCGTCCGCCCAAAGGGGCGTGTACACCGCTGCCGCATAGGCGCCGGCAAAACCCGCCATCATGCCACCAAAGGCTATCGCCGCGACACGGATGGCGATGACCGGATAGCCGATGGCGTGGGCAGCCTTGGGATTCTCGCCGATTGCCCTCACGACAAGGCCGACCTTCGTATAGGCAAACATCGCCCAGATCGCGAACGTCACGGCAAGGGAAAGCCATACGACGACGTCTTCGACAAACAGCCTGCCGACTACCGGGATTTCCGAGAGGCCGGGAAAGGCAAGTTTCGGCAGCCCCTTGACCGTCAGGCTCTCGTAGCTTTTGCCGAACAGCGCCGAAAGGCCCTGGCCGAGGATGCCGATCGCAAGGCCTGTGGCGACCTGGTTTGCCCTGAAACCGAGTGCCAGCACTGCAAAGACGAGGGACAGGACGGCGCTGCCGAGACCGGCGGCGACGAAGCCCAGCAGGTGTCCACCGCCGTGGTAGACGACGATGAACGCGAGCACCGCGCCGAGGGCCATCAGGCCCTCCACGCCGAGGTTAAGGACGCCCGCGCGCTCGACCACCAGCTCGCCGAGTGCGGCAAGCAGAAAGGGGGTTGCGGCTGCGAGCATGCCCGAAATAATGAACTCGACGGCGTTCATGGGTGGCTCCGGAGATGGGGGCGGCGCCACTCGATGCGGTAGCGCACGAAGGCCACAGCGACGAGATAGGCGAGCAGCAAACTGCCTTGAAAGACGCGGACGGCGGCGATCGGCAAGTTGGCCGACACCATCGCATTGTCGCCGCCGATATAAAGGACGGCCATGAAGAGCGCAGAAAAGACGATGCCGATCGGATGCAAGCCGCCGAGATAGGCGACGATGATGGCCGCATAACCGTAGCCTGTCGAGATCGAGCGCTGCAACTGGCCGAGCGGCCCCGCGACTTCCGCGGCGCCTGCCAGTCCCGCCACGAAGCCGCCGATCAGAAGCGACAGCCAAATCGCACGCGCTTCGCTGAAGCCGGCGTAACCGGCCGCGCGCGGGGCAAGGCCGCCGACCTGGAGCTTATAACCCATGAAGCTTCGCTGCATGAAAATCCAGGCCGCCAGCGAGAGCGCGAGTGCGATGAGCAGCGAGACGTTGACGCGGGTACCGGCGATCAGGGTCGGCAGCATCGCGTCGTTCTGAAACATCACGGATTGTGGGAAATTGAAGCCGGCCGGGTCCTTCCAGGGGCCGAGCAGCAGGTAGTTGAGGACTTGCGCGGCAACGAGGCTCAGCATCAGGGAGACCAGGATCTCGTTCGCATTGAACCTTACGCGCCAGAAGGCGGTGATCGATGCCCAAAGCGCACCTCCGATGGCCCCGAGAAGCAGCATCAGCGGCCAGATCCACTGCCCGGTCGCCAGCGGAAACCAGACAGGGATCGCCGAGGCAAAAATAGCGCCGAGGATGAACTGGCCCTCCGCGCCGATGTTGAACACTTTTGCGCGAAAACCGATCGCCAGCCCCTGCGCGATGAGGAGAAGAGGCCCGGCCTTGAGTAGCACCTCCGCGAACGATGTCCAGGAGAGGAACGGATCGAGAAGCATCGCGTACAGCACGGTCGCCGGATCGCGGCCTATCAGCGCATAGAGGCCCAGATTGAGGATGATCGCCATGCCAAGCGCGGCAACCGGGGCCAGCATGGCCGCGACGAGCGAGGCATGCTCCCGGCGGACGAGCGCGGGGAGGAACGTCGCGGCCGAAATGTTCATGCAGGAACCTTCTCTGGCGAGGCATGTGCGCCGATCATGTATCGGCCGATGTCTTCGGGGCGCGTGTCCCGCGTGACCAGAGGCGGACTGAGCATGCCATGGTGCAGCACCTGGATGAAATCGCAGAGTTCGAAAAGTTCCTCGAGTTCCTCGGAAATGACGAGGATCGCCATGCCCTCGTTGCGCAACGCAATGAGCCGCCTTCTGATGGCGGACGCAGCGCCGATGTCTACGCCCCAGGTCGGCTGCGCCACGAAGAGCAGTTTTGGCGAGAGCATCATCTCGCGACCGACGATGAATTTCTGCAAGTTGCCGCCCGACAGCGAGCCCGCTTCGGCAGCCGGGCCGGAGGCGCGGACGTCGTGCTGGCGGATGCATTCGCTGGTGAAAGCCGTCGCTCCGGCGTTGTCGATGAGGCCGTGCCTCACGAGATCGAAAGGATGGGCGGTAAGAACGGTGTTGAGCACGAGCGACATTTCAGGGACCGCGCCGCGCCCGAGCCGGTCTTCGGGTACGAAGGCGAACCCGAGTCTCCTGCGCGCTGCCGCGTCGAGCGTGCCTACGTCGCTGCCCATCATGTAGATCCGATCGCGCTGTTCCTTCACCATCGCTTCGCCTGAGATGAGCGCGGCAAGTTCGCCTTGGCCATTGCCCGAGATTCCGGCTATGCCAAGGATCTCGCCTGATCGTACCGTGAGGCTGATGCCGGAGAGCGGCGTGGCAAAGGGGTCATCGGGCGTGTAGTCCATGCCGATTATTTCCAGCCGCTTCTCCCCCTCGGGCATGGCCAACGCCGGCATCACCTCCGGCATGTCGCGGCCGATCATCATGCGGGCGAGGTCGTGCGTATCGTGGTCGCGCGGGTCGACGGTGCCTGTAACGCGCCCTCCACGCAGGATGGTCGCCCGGTCGCAGATCGTGCGAATTTCCTCCAGCTTGTGGGAGATGAAGAGGATGGACACGCCACGGTCGCGAAGGCGCCTGAGCGTGTCGAACAGCTTCTTCACCGCCTGCGGCGGCAGCACCGAGGTCGGCTCGTCGAGAATGAGCAGCTTCGGGTCCGTCATTAGGCAGCGGATGATCTCCACCCGCTGCCGCTCGCCGACCGAGAGCGCATGCACATCGGCGAGAGGATCTACTTCAAGGCCAAACTCCTGGCCGAGGGTGCGGATGCGCCCCGCCAGCTCCGCCTTGCTGCCGGGCACGACGAGCTGGATGTTCTCGACAACGCTCAGCGTCTCGAACAGCGAGAAATGCTGAAAGACCATGCCGATGCCCCTGCGCCTTGCCTCGGCCGGCGAGGCAAGGCTCAGGAGCTCTCCGTTCCAGACGACGGTGCCCTCGTCCGGCTGTTCAACGCCATAGATGAGTTTCATCAGCGTCGATTTGCCCGCCCCATTCTCCCCTAGAATCGCATGGATCGATTGGGGCGCCACGTCCAGATCGATGGCCTGGTTGGCACGGATCTGGCCGTAGCTCTTCGAGATGCCGCGGAGCGACAGAAGGGGCGGGGTCATGACTTACTTTGGCAGCGGTGTGGTGACACCCTTGACGTGCCAGTCCATCGCGACGATCTCGGGATCCGCTATCGTCGCACCGGCGGCGGCGGCTTCGCTGCCATCGGCCTTGGAGATTGGGCCTGTGAAGGGCGAGAAGCTGCCGTCGGCGATCTTCGCCGCCACTTCCTTGATCTTCGCCATCGTGTCGGCTGGGACATCCGAGTTCCAGTCCACGACCTCTACCACCTTTTCGGCGACGCCAAGGAAGGCGTTGGCGCCCTTGAAGGTTCCGGCGATATGGGCATCCACGGAAGCCTTGAAGAAGGGCGACCAGTCCGTCGCAATGCAGCCGAGATATTTCTTCGGCGCATATTTCTTCATCGACGAATTGAGGTTGAACGCGTAGACGCCAGCCTCCTCGCAGGCCGAGATGACCGAGGGCGTATCCTGCGCGTTCGAGAAGATCACGTCGCAGTTCTGTGCCATCAGCGCCTTGGCGGCTTCCTGTTCCTTGGCCGGGTCGAACCAGGAGTTCACCCAGACGACCGATACCTCGATAGCGGGGTTTACGGTCTGTGCGCCGAGCGTAAATGCGTTGATCGAGGTGATCAGCTCCGGAATGGCGAAGGCCGAGACCGAGCCCAGCTTGCCGGTCTTGGAAAGAGCTGCGGCGGCCATGCCGAGCAGGTAAGTGCCTTGGAAATACTTCGCCGCGAAGGGCGAGAAATTCGGCGCGGTCTGGAAGCCGGATGCATGCAGCACAGTGACCCCAGGATCGCGGCGGGCGATCTGCAGTGCGCCATTCTGGTAGCCGAACGAGCCGGCGATCAGGAATTTGTTCCCGTCGGCGACGGTCTTGTTCATGATCCGGTCGGCGTCCGGCCCCTCGGCGATGTTCTCGATGACGGTGATCTTCACCTTGTCGCCGTATGCGGCCTTGACCGGCTCGAGGCCGGCGGCGAGCGCATGGCCCCAGCCGACATCGCCGACCGGCGACGGGAGCACGAGCGTGATACCCAGCGGCTCGTCGGCCGCAAAGGCGGGACGGCCGCCAAGCGCGCCGGCAAGCCCCGTCGCGGCAAGGCCCTTCATTAGAGTTCTGCGGGTCAGGTAGTTCAGCATGTCAGTTCCCCTTTTTTAAGTTGTCAGAATTCCACCGTAGCAAGCGCGGCTTCCGCGTCCGCGGCAAGCCGGGCCTCGTCCAGCCCGGCAAACGCACCCTTTTCCCAGACGATGCGGCCGTTGATCATGGTCATGTCGGTTGGCATGCCGATGCCGACCTTGGCAATCAGGCTCAACGGATCGTGGCGCGTGCCGACATAATCCATGCGGCGCGTGTCGATCGCGAAGAGATCGGCGGCCATGCCGGGCGACAGTCGGCCGATGTCCTTGCGACCGAGAAGCGCGGCGCCGCCAGTTGTCGCATAGCCGAGGAAATCGGCCGGCGCGGGCACCGGATGAGCGCGCGTCGAGGCCGCCAGGCATTGCAGCATGTAGGCGGAATGGATGCATTGCATGAGGTTGGAATTGTCGTTCGAGGCGGCACCGTCGCAGCCGAGACCGACGCGCAGGCCGAAGGCGGACATGGCGGGAATATCGGTCACCTGCGCACCCACCAGATAGACCGGCTCCGGGCAATGCGAAACGCCGGTGCCGCTCGCCGCCATCAGCCGCAGTTCGTCATGCGTCAGCTCCCAGCAATGGGCATAGAAAGTGTCTTGGCCGGCAAATCCGAGTTCCTCGAGATAGTCCACCGTGCGCATGCCAAAGCGGGCTTCGATGACCGGGCTTTCGCCTTCGCCGACATGGGTGTGCATCTGCAACCCGCGATCACGCGCCAGCGAAACCGACTCCACGAAGGTTTCGCGGTAGCAATTGACCGGCTGGCAGGGAGCGACGACGACCTGGCGCATGCTGAAGGGGCTGGTGTCGTGATAAGTGTCGATGAGGCGGGCGCAGTCGGCGATGAATTCGTCCGTGGTCTCCAGCATCTCGTCCGGAATGGTCGAGCCTTCCGACTTCGGCAGCGTGTTGCCGCCGCGGCCCGCGTGGAAACGCATGCCGAGAAGATCGGCCGCTTCGAACTGCCGGTCGATGAGCCGCTTTCCGGCATGGCGGGGAAAATTGTACTGGTGGTCGAAGGCCGTCGTGCAACCGTGCTTGATCATCTCTGCCATCGCCGTGACCGAGGCGTGGTAGAAACAATCCTCGTTGAGCCGGGAGAAGATCGGATAGATCCGGTCGAGCCATTCGATGACCGACAGCTTCGTCCAGTCGAGCTCGGCACGGTTGCGCACGAAGCATTGGAAGAAATGATGATGGGTGTTGACGAGGCCGGGATAGACGAACCAGCCGTCGGCGTCCTGCACGATGGTGCCGGCCGGCAGTTCGCCTCTGTGCAGGCCTTCCCCGATTGCCTCGATCCGCGGCCCATTCGTCAGCACATCGACATTGCGCCGGACGCTCGGACCCCTGCCGTCATCGATGATGACCGCCGCGCAATCTTTCAGGAGATAGCCGGTCATCTCAAGCCTCGTCCGGGCATGGTCGCGGTTCGGGCTTCAGCTCGTGCAGCCGGTGGATACCGGGCATCTCGATGAAGTTGTCGAGGCTGCGGAGCGCTCGCGACCAGAGCCGGATCGTGGGATACGGGTCGAGGGAAACGCCTCCGTCGGGCGAGAGCGCGACATAGGGAAAGCAGGCAATGTCGGCAATCGTCGGCCGGTCGGACGCGAGAAACCGATTGCCACGCATTTTTTGTTCGAAGAGGCCGGCTTCCAGTTCACGCAGTGCCGCTGTGCCATTGGCCTGAAGCGCACCGATGTCACCGGGGCGCAGCAGCATCTCGTGCAGGCGCGCGCCGCCGAGGCTGGCGGTCAGCCTGTGCGAGAAGGAAAGCCATTGCTGGACGCGCGCCGTCTCCTCGGGGGCACCGCTGCCGAGCCAGGCCGGTGCTGCCTTCGCGGCGAGATAGCCAAGCATGGCGGAAGATTCGGTCAGGATCAGGTCGCCGTCCTCGAAGATCGGGATGGAGCCTCCCGGATTAAGCGCCATAAGCTCGGGGCCGCGATGCTCGGCGCCGGGATGGAAGTCGACCGGACGGATTTCGAGCTTCACGCCTGACAGCGCCGCCATCAGGCGCACCTTGTAGCAACTTGGGGAGAGGACGTAGTCGTAAAGCCTCATTGTGCCACCAGCTGCGCGCCGTAGGTATAATTGCGGCGTTTCAGCCAGCGGCGATAGGCGACCGAGGTCAGGTCGGCGCGTGTCGGGATTTCCATGCCTGGATCGAGCGGCAGAAGCCGCGGGATCTGGTTTTCGAGGATCGAGCGATCCTGCAGGAAAATCGTCTGCTGGAAATGGATCAGGTCGGTCAGTGGCGTCTCGTCGTCGAAGAGCGCCATCCACGGCCAGACGTCGCAGAGATCCTCGGCAAGCGGCTGGACGAACAGCGCGATGACATCCCATTCGCCCGGGCGCGGCGGGCAGGTCTTGTAAAGGACCGAGCAGGTCGGAGCCGGCACGCGGTACATATATTCCGTCGTGATACCCCCGCTCGCCGATTTCGCCGCTTGCGGCTGGTAGAACTTCACCTGGGTAGCCCAGACCTCGTCCTCTTCCTCGCGGATCTCGACCTTGTAGTCTTCGACTTCGGTATGCGGCTCCGAGCCGAGGATATCGGTATGGACGAAGGGGAAGTGTGCGATGTCGAGAAAGTTCTCGACGGCGCGGAGCGGCGAGCAGCGCACCCGCACCACACCGACATCGACGAAGCGGCGCCCGGGCTGGTCCGCCTCGGGAATCGGAAAGACCGGTTTCCTCGGTTCGCCGAGCGACGACCAGATATGGCCATAGCGCACCGAGACCGGCAGCACGCGACCGTTTTCGCCTGTCACTTTCGCCGCACCATTGGCGTCGAGCGCAACCTTGATCGGCGCGCCCATCAGGGTGGTCTCGCGCCCACCGCGGTCGAGCTGGCTGAAAAGCCCGACCGGATACCATTCGTCGCGCATCGCATCGTCGTTCATGGCACAGCCTCTTTCGCCTCGATCCGTTCGGCCATGCGCCGAAGGCTCTCGGCGGCTCGCGAGGCGGCGACGCGCTCGGACACACCGCAATCGGCTGGAACAAGGACATGGATCAGCGTCTCGCCGGTTTCCTGCGGGACGGGCAGCAGGCGGATTGCTGGCGCGCCGGGCGCCCGCCAGACGAATCCTTCCACGGCGGCCTTCGTACCGGTAGCCGCAGAAAGTGCCGAACCTCCGGCACGGACCGTCAATGAACGGAGCGGGACGTAACCCTCGAAAAGCGGTGGCTTGCCGTCGGGCTCTCCATCAGCAACCCAGACGATGCCGCCTGCCTCTTCGACCGACCGGGTCGCAACGCGAATCGTCTCCGGCGGCGTGAGGCTGGGATGGGCGGGAATGCGCAGACACCGACCGGCCTGCGAATAGGTCCAGCCGTGATAGATGCAGGAGAGCGCCTCGCCGCGCACGAAGCCATGGGAGAGGCGCATGCCGCGGTGTGGACAGCGATCCGCCGATGCCGCCAAGCGCCCCGATTGGCTTCGCCAGAGGGCAATGGGACCGGCGAGCGTCCGCGCCGGCATTGCCTGTCCTGTCGGCAGATCCTGGGAAAGGGCGACCGGCACCCAGGTGTCCGTCTTGTCGGACAGCATGACCTTACTTTCCGTACTGATACCACTGTTTGCCGGCCAGAGATGCCAGCGCAAGGAGTTGGCGAACCGCTCGATAGTCTGACGTATGCATAATTATTTCGCAACTGCAACATTGATTAAATTAAGTGCAGACGGACGGTAACCACGCGCAAAGCCATGTGTTTTTTGCTCGACAGGCGCGCGGTCGATCGTCTCGACCCAGACCTCGATGGGCCCTAGCGAACACCCCATCTCCATCATGTCGATCAGTTCCGCCGCACCGGCAATATCGAGCTCGATGCGATCGGTACTTGCATGAGTGACATGGTGCGCGAGACCAAGCTTGGCCGCATGGCGCATGATCCATGGCACGAAGGACGCGGGTTGGAGCTGGCCGCGAATGGTCATCCGCTCATGGTGCTGACCTTGCTTCATCAAGAAGGACCTCGCGGCTTTGGTATCATGGTCAGCAGCATAGCGTCTGACTGAACGGGCGGAAGTGATAATCGACGCGTGCGATTGCTGCGGATCCATACGCGAACGGCTGCGAGGGGCGAAAGGGCATAAAAGGCCAAAGCCGAATGGTTAGAGCCGCGCCTGGCCGGACTGGCGTGGCTGGCGCCGCGTCTTAGCTCGCGGTGCGAATCCCGCCTTTTCGGGCATCGCTGATGGCGAGCCAGATGGCCGAGACGGCGAAATAGAAGGCGCCGAACGCCGCATAGGGGGCGATGTTGGCGATGCCGACCGGGTCTGGTCCGTGGGCCATCAAGATCATGAAGACGCCTGCAAGGGCGGACTGGGCGCCGCTCAGGATCATCGCCCACTGGGCGCCGAAGGATTTCCAGCGACCAACGGCGGTGGCGAGTTGGAAGATGCCGGAGAAGCCGGCCCAGATGCCGAAGACGATCAGCACGCTGTGCATGCTGCTGCGAAGCGCGACAGCGACGGCGATCGCGGTGAGAATGCTGAAGATGAAGTTGAGCAGCTGCGATTTGTTGCGGCCGAGGCCGCCGCTGCGCTGGGCATCGATGAAGTTGGCGAGCGCGTCCCAGGCCGGATAGCCGACGAGCATGATCGCGGCGAGCGGTGGCACGCTCTTGGCGACCGAGAAGGCAATCACGACCCACGCCGCCGAGAAGGCGAACCGGGTGAAATAATAGCGCTTGAGCCAGCCCGAGGCGGATGGGGCGGATGGGGCGGATCGGTGTTCGATCGTCTGCGTAACCATGTCGAGTCTCCTATTCATTGCCTACCAGCTAGAAGACGGATCGTCGGCACGGAAATCGTTTGTTCAAATACCAGCAATCCAGCTCGGATATTCCTCGTAGGAATCCCTTGATCATCAGTCCCTTGCCGCGAGGGCGCCGAGTTCGTCTGTAATCCGCGAACCCCCGCAAGATCGGCAGAGAAGGCTCCGTGCTAACCAGGTGGTTTATTTGCATTGGTGCTCGAACGGACCTAAAAAGCCCGAAACCCTCGCTCTTATGGGCACATATTGGGGGAGCGGATGCATCTTCGAGGGCTCGATCTCAATCTTCTGGTTGCGCTCGATGCGCTCCTCACCGAAAGGAATGTCACCCGCGCCGCGGAGCGCATTCACATCTCTCAGCCCGGGATGAGCGCGGCGCTGCGGAAGTTGCGCCACCATTTCGCCGATCCGCTGCTAGAGCAAATCGGCCGCAATCTCGAGTTGACCGCCAGGGGCCGCGCGCTCGCCGACCCTGTCAAGACTATTCTCTCTCAGGTCAGCGAGCTTAACGATCAGTCGACCAGCTTCGATGCGTCAGCCGCGCGACGTGTTTTTCGGATTTCTGCGACAACCTACTGCTGCGAGCTTCTGGCCACGCATTTGATATCTCGGCTGCGGGAGATCGCTCCGCTGATCAGCGTGCAGTTCGAGGAGCTGTCAGCGGATACCGCAGACCGCATTGTGGACGGCCAGATCGACTTCGCGATCACAATCTCAGCCAGACTGCTCGACAAAATGCAGGCCTATGACGAGTTCATACGGTCGCAGAAACTATTCACCGACAAGTTCGTTGTGGCGATCTCCAAAGATAATGCGCACACCGCCAAGACCATCACTTTCGACGAGCTATGTGTGATGGGATATATCGAGACTCGGTTTGGCGGGGTGATCGCTGGCGTCGCTGAGCAGCTTTGGCGCCAGCAGCCTAAGCAACCGCACACATGCGGGTGGCTGCCGAACTTCCATCTCACTTTGAATACGGTCGGCAGGACTGATATGGCGACGATCCTGCCGTCGCTGCTGGTTGCGATGCAGAGCGACCGCTACAATGTGAGGGCGCTTCCAGTGCCCTTCGAGATGCCGATCATCGAGGAACGTCTCTACTGGCACCGGCGGAACGACAGTGATCCCGGCCATCTATGGATGGAACGGACGCTCGAAGAGGTCGCTGCCAGTTTCATAACTTGAGAACTGACGATCACGCGACGCCTCAGCGTGATGTTCCAGAGATCATCGCGCCGAGCGAAAGCTTGTGCCGGCCTGCGCCGGCGCCCGCCTCTAGGCTAAGACTAAGAGGAAGGGGGGCGCCATCAAACACTGCCGATTACCCTCCACAGTGCGATTTTGCCGCCGACTGCCGCATCACCACCGTGGGCATCGAAAACCGCCAATTCGCCAACAACGGTCAAAGCGGCCAGTAGTCCGGCAAGCTGAGTTATAGCGGTGTATAATCGCCACAGGCCGGTGGATTTGGACAACAACCATGGAAGCCGAGCCGGGGGGGCTAGCCGACAACAACTCGCCATCGGACATGCGCGCACTCGCGCCTATCAGTCGCCAAGTCTCCCCCCGCGGTGGCCCATCATCATCCGGGAAGCATACATCGTGGGCGAGCGCTTACCCGGCATATTGGCTTCGAGAACGATCTGCTCGACGAACCCCTGGTTCGTTTCGAATTCAATGCACTCATCAAGCCTGTCGACTATCCAAAGCATGTATCTGTCCCCCACACTCGGCTTTTTCTTGTCATAGCCGCAATCGTCGAGTGGAATTTCTTGAGGAAAGGCTGAGATCAGCATGATTTTCGGTTTTGGTAAATCATAGCAATGTCCTTCATAGGAATAACCAACAATAATGCCACAGGAAAGAAATTTTCCTTCCCTTGCTGCCTCTTCGAGTGTTACTATTGTTGATAAAGCAATTTTTCCAAACTTTCGCGTGTCGAGTACAATTTGGTACGACATTCCTGTGGACCATGGAAATGGTGGTATGGTAATAAGTTTTTTGAATATTTCTTCATCTGATAATATATCTTCTCCTTCACTTCTTAATTCTTTCACGATTTTCTTAACTTCTGCATTTGCTTTCTCATCTTTTTTGAGATCGCCCGTCGAAATATTTGAAGAAATACTTGTGTTTTTTGTGCCGACGGCCTTTGAGCTCCCTGGGAAAACGAGACCACCACTCCCGGGGATGCCGTAGAGCCTTACTTGGCTGGCGTTATATGCGCCATCGGGAAAGGTCAGTGTCGGTCGGTGAAAATCGTCGCTCATGTCGTTACCCTCCGTTGCAATCACCAATTCATAAAATTTCCCGCCATCTGAAGTTCTCTTCGAAGCTTGCCGCTATCGCCGGGCCGACGCGGTCGGACACTTCGATGATGGTGGAGGCTGCGATTGCGAATGTGAGATGGTCGGCATCGAGGCGCGTCCACGCGCGCGCGAGCGAAAGCGCGACATCGTCGCGCGCCTTGATTAGCTCGGTCTTGAAAAGGAACGGACTGGCCCGGAATGCATCGCCCGTGAAGTTAGAGATGCGCCGCATGTCGGCTTCACTAACCTGCCTGATGTCGAAGCGAAGCAGGCGCTCGTCGGCCAGGCCCTGCCGCACCAGGCCGGCATGGTAGAGATCGACCAGGGTATCGAACACCGCTCCCGTGAATGGGCGAGACCGGTCATGAATCTCTGCGGTGACTTCCGTCATCTTGCGCGAGTTACTGGCGAGGCGGATCTGGCGGTCGCCCGTCAGTTCGGCGATGCGGTTGAGCTCGTTGAGGACAAGCAGGTTTGCCTGGCTGTGCCGTAACAATCGATCCATCCCGCTGTCGAAATGCAGGAACGAAAGCAGCGAAATAAGATCGGAGTTGGCTTCGTGGAACGGCCCGAAGTCGCCGTCCTGCAGGCCTTGCGTGGGCACTCCGAAGAGAGAAAAGAGTATGGAGTGACCCATTTCATGCGCGATCACGTCGAAGTTGAGGGCGTACGGATGGCCGCGCCCGTCGGCTCCACGCTCGCGGCCAAGCTCCAGATAGCCATATCCCGATTGCGCATTCTCCCAGTCGACCCAGGGAATGATCTCAAGCCGCTCGTATGTTTCGGCGAAGTACCAGACAATCGGCTTGCCCAGATAGCTTTCCCAGATGTCCAGCACCCGGCTCGCAGCCGCGAACGCATGCGCTGCAAGGAACTGGCGCGACTGAAGAGCGAGGTGGTCGAAATGACCATCAACGCCGGGCTCGGCGGGTGGGAAATACGCGCCAACAAAGGGCGGCAGGTAGGGATACTCGTACGGCTGCTTGTCCAGCAAGGGATCACGCACGTATATGCGATGATCCGCCGGACCCGGATGGATCAAACCAGGCGATGTTGAAATCCAGACCGCCTCGGGTTGCTCGTACCCAGAAACGTGAGGCGCTTGTGGGTATAGCAGGAAGCGTGTTCCAGCCGACATCCCCGCCCGACCGGCCACATCGAGCGCGTTCACTTGCGCGGCCCCTCTCATGGTCGGCGACACTAGCACGAAGCCTGCATTTCGTAAATTGCACCAGGTATCACCGGCAACTCTGTCGTCAGATTGCTAAGCCGGCGTCCTCCAGATCTTGGGCAAACGCGACCGTCATTCTGAAATTCCTCAATTCCGCCGCCACCAATGCATTTTCTTGCACAAGTTGCAGAGCTGACAGTGCATCGCGTTTCTTTTGCTGAATGAAAGCTCCTGCGAGAATTTGCCGGCAGGCTTCGATATCATGGTCACTGGCTTCCCGTAGTGCCTCGCGGACCATTCGCGACAGCGTACGTTCCCTAAAATTGAGGTTCCGCGCCGCATTCTCAAGCCTTCCTGACAAATCGGTGGAGATCAGGTTCCGCCTCCAAGCGGCGCGAACGGTCATTCGCAAATCAACCAAAGCGTGCGTTAGGGGCGAAAAATTCACCGCCTTCGGACCGTACAGCACTGCCACTGCGTCATCAGGCAGGAAAGCAAAGCGGCGGTACCATCGATAGATAAGGCCAACGCCGTGCATGTATGGGTAAAGCTCGGCGGCTCGCAAGGCTCCCATGCTTCCAGCACCAATCACCGGGATGGCCTGGCTGATCGCCCACAGTATCTCCTTGTGCCTCACTGCCGGCTCAGCCTGGAAAGCGCCATCTATGATGACAATTGCAGCCGGGTCATAACGCTGCACCGCAGCTATGATCGAGCCTTGCACCGCGGGCGCCAGGCAGATCACGTCGGCCACCTGCTGTGCCTCTGGATGCGATAGCGTGGGGCCGGTGAAAACGAGCCGAGGTCGCATCCGCTCACTCCACCAAAGGGTACATTTGGGGGATAACTATCCTGACGGCCGACAGTCGGTTCCAAGGGCTGGTGTTGAGGCGGATCAGATACACGGCGTTGATTCCGCTTTCCTCCAGTCTCGCGAGAAGGCTACCAAGCAAGGTCTGCCCGCCCGCCACTCGATAGGCAGGCTGACGGGTGAAGCTCACGTCCTTGCGGCCGCCGGTGATCAGCTGGCGGTGCGCCTCGATAAGCTGCCAGTCGGGATATTTCGGATAAGACGCCCGGGTTATGTCATCGCGCGCACCCGAGATTGCCGCAAGCCGCGCCTGCGCCGCCTCGTGGATCGCTTGGACGGCAGCTGCCGCCGGATCGAATGCAGCGGCCGAGCCGTCGGCTGGCAGATGGAGCAATGCCGTCTCGCGAGGATTGCTCTCCATCAGATGGCACCAAATCACAGGCAGGCCAACAGGCGACGGCGCAAGCCAAAGGCCGACGATCATGTCCTTTCGTGCAAGTTCATCCAATAGGGCCACGACCCTTGCGTCATCGATGGTCGCTGGATCGATTCGCTGGTGTTGCAGAAAACCATGTGTCTTGAGAGCGCGGGCGATGGCATCGCGTTCGACGCATTCCAATATTCCGTGTGTGATGGCGTCTGTTTCATCAAGCGCGGCCGCCAGTCCGGTTGTCGTTGGCGTGAAAATTCCGTCACGGGGGCTGGGCGGTACGAGATAGGCCGTGTGCACCAATTCCAGCGGAACGAAGTCACGGCCGCCGCCCAGCAGGTTCTCCGCCTCTACCCAAGCGTTTTCTCGGCCGCGCCAATCAGCAGGTGCGGGCTCTCGCAGCCACGTCTCAAATCGCCCGTAGGGTATTCCGAGTAACTTGGCCGAAGCGTAAGCTGCATCAAGATGTTCGATGCGCTCGGCGAAAAAGCTCTCAGCGGATTCCAAAATGGCCGATATGGCAGCGCGAGCCAGGCTGGCACCCTTTCCCTGCGCGACCGCATTTGAAAACGAGAACGGCCTCGTTGCCTGCACGACCGGGATGCCGACACGGTCCAGGCCGGTAATGTCCGCAATACGGGTGATGCCCAACGCTTGTCGCATCGACATCAGACAGGTCAGCGCTTCGTCTGCCGGAGGACCAACGCGCTCATATTGTTCCACTATCGGCTGGCCCGCAGTTCCGGCTCAGGGTTCATGACCAGCGGTTCGCCGGGCTCAACCGACTTCCTTGCCGCTTCGACACGGTCGTTGTAGCTCCGAAGCAGTACGGGCGAGAGATTTGACGCGCTGAGCGTCTCGTAGGCCGCGATGAGAATGGGCACGGCATTCTGCTCGGCTGCAGTATTGAGGCTCTTCTCAAGGGCGGCCGCCACCCGGCTGGCCGCCGCCCTGTCAAGGACGAGCAGTTGTGCAATTCGCCGGTGTAGTTCCGCCAGCCAATATCGGCTGCCACCCGCCTCGGCCTGCGCCACCGCCGAATGAAGCAGCGCAAGCGCATGACCGATCTCACCCGAGCGTGCGAGAAGTTCTGCCAGCATGCCGCAATAGACGGGCTCGTCCTCGGGTGTCTGCACTTGTCCATGGAGGCCGAGGCCCTCACGCATCTTGTCCTTGCCCCGCTGAAGTTGGCCAGCATTGCCATCGCACCAGCCCTCGAAGATCTGTGCCGAGACGGCTATCGAAGGCAGGTGATGAAGCGCGGTCAGCTGTCGCAGATCCTCAATCACGTCACGCAAAGAAGCGAAGTCGCGGCGATAGCAACTCAGCATCGCGTCGTTGATACAGGCATGCGCAATGCTGCTGACATGGCCAGTCTGCTGCGCCCAACGGCGGGCCTCCGACATGGAGCGGAGAGCGCTCGTTGCACGTCCCGAGAACCACAGCGACAGTGCACGATGCGCCAAGCCACACACGCGCGCGTCGTGCCCCCCAAAACGCGTGGCATTCGCGTGCCCCTGGCTCACGTCATAGAGCGGCAATCCAGCATCAATCGCAGCTATGCATCCACCATGGTCTCCGCGATTGAAATCGACTGCCCACAAGCAGTGCCTAGCCTGAAGCTGAATCTCGGGGTCGTTAACCTCCTTCAAATCATTGACGACGGCCTGCGCCCGCTCGCCATCAACGACCGAACCCGTGAACCACCAACCCCAATAGATCGGGAACCACTTGGCGCGCTCCGCTATCGGCCGACGCCGTGCGATCTTTACGCCGTCGTCATAGAGCCTGCGGGCGTGTTCGGAATTTGGCCCTTCGACGGCAGTCAGTATCGGCCCGAGCACAACCATCGCCGAGAGCCGCAGCGCATCCCGTTTGTCATGATCAGAAACCTGCCCGCAAAGCGCGATGACATGCTCGAGCAGCTGCCTTGCCTCAGCCATGGCCGAGCGGGACGAGCTTTCCATGCCGGCATTGACGAACTCGCCGATCGCTTCGTCAAGCAGGCCGCCTCGCTCAGCATGATCGGCAAGAGCTGCCGTTGTTAGCCAGCCAACGAGGCTGCGGTTGCCGCTAGCCACCGCGTAAAGACGCTGATGCAGAGTCTGCCGCCGTTTCCGCAGTGTTCCATTGTAGATCGTCTCTTGAATGAGCGTATGCCGAAACGCGTACACTGTCGCCGCTGCGTGCCTGGCACGTACGAAGCCTGCCTCGGCCAGGGCATCGAGCGCCGCAGAGATTGTGCCCCGGTCAAATTCCGGCAAGAGCGCCGACAGCAAGTCCAGGCTGAATCTGTTGCCGGCGACGGCGGCCGCTCGCGCCACCTCGCGGGCGCGGCCGAGAGGCTCCAGCCGGGCATCTATCACTGTTTCCAACACCGCCGCGCGGCCGAGCGAAACGCCCTGTGGCAGCTGCTCCGTACCGCTAGCGGCATTCTCCGCCATCCATTGGCAAACCTCCTCGATGAACAGGGGTACACCGCCGGTGACGCGCTCGACCAACTCTATCAACTCAGGCGCAGGCGCTCGCTTGCCTTGAGGCCACATCGTTGCGATTGCCCGCAAGGTGTCGGCATGCTCAAGGGGAGCGAGCAGGACATGCTTGCTTCTTTCGTCCAGCCAGTCGCCAGATCCCGGCCTCGTCGTTGCGATCAAGAGCACGGGCGAACTAGGAACCAGCTTTGCAAGTTCACCCAGCAGCTGCTTCGACGTCAGGTCGATCCAATGAATATCTTCAACGATCAACACCACTGGGCCACGGGCGCACGTTGCTTGTAACGCATGGCGCGCAGCCCAATCGGCCTTCTCCCGGATTGCTTCCGGGCCCATCTCATGGAAACCGGACCTCGCGCCTTCCACGCCGAGCAGAAAAGAAAAGATGTCGACGACTTCGGCGTCGTGAACGTCATGTGCGGCGAACGCCTCGGCTAGAAGCGCGGGGGTGAGTGCACCGCCGTCGTCGAAATTGCCCAGCATCGCCTGCCGCAGTGGATACAGCGTCGAACGCGAGTCGCCTGGCATACATTGGAAGAGGAGCAACCTGTTGCGTTGGAAGCGCGTTCGCCGGCGCACCTCGTGCAGGATGCGCGACTTGCCAATGCCGGCTTCGCCCTCGATCACGATGACCTGGCCACGTCCCGAAACAGCTTCATTCCAACATTCATGGATCAGCTCGGCCTCATCCGTGCGGTCGATCAAGGGGCTGGTGAGGCGTCCGAACGCGAAGAAACGGTCTACCCCCCGTTTGTGGCTCAGCGCCTGCCAGACCTGCTCGGGTTGCGCGAAGCCTTTGATGACGTGAGAACCGCAGAAGCTAAATACGTGTGAGCGCCGTGTCAGATTGCGCGTCTCGTTGCACACGACGACGGTATCTGGCCGGGCGATTGCCTGCAGCCTGGTTGCCAGCGCAAATGCAGGGCCGGTTACCGTGTCTTGCCCTACAGCGGTGTCGCCCTTCAGGATTAGCGTCATCGAGGTCGCCACGCCGACCCTTACATGCAGGTCGCTCCTCCCTTTCTCCGCGGCAAGGAGCTTGCACGCCCTGACGATCTCAAGTCCGGCGCTGATTGTCAGCGACGCCGCATCCTTCGCACCCAGATCGACTGGGAACACGGCGACGCCGCCGTCGCCGACCTCGACCCTCACGGTTCCGGAGCACGATACTATTGCTTTCTTGGCGGCCATTTGAAACGCCAAGATAAGTTCCTCAAAATCTTCGATGCCGAGCAGGCCGAGCAACTCGGTGGAGCCTACGAGATCGTAGCAAAGGGCGGTTAGTACGCGCCGCTCGTGACGGGACTCGACGCCGTCGTCCATCAACCCCCTGCCGATCGGAAGGCGCGAGCCAGTCCCCGCCTTCGGAACATCAACTCGGCTCTTATGCGACATGTCACCCTCGCTGACAGGGCATACTATCAAAAGTATGACAGAGCACAAATTACAGAGCGGCGATCGCCGGAACCTGCGACGGCTGCTCAGGACCTCTCGCTTGCCTTCAGCTCGCGGCCCATGTTTTTCATCGCCGTCATGCGCTCGGCGATGGTACCCGTCGCCTCTTTGTGCGCCAGCGCAGCGCCTGCAATAAGCACGGCTGCTAACGTCATGGCCGCGAGCTTGAAAACCCAAACCTCCCGTCCACGAGGGTGACCTGCCACTGCGTTAAGCGGCAGGTCTTGCTTGGACTACTTCACTGGAATCATCAGGTGTGCGTAGGGCGTGTCGGGGAACATGACATATGGCTGTGTCTGGTTTGGTTCGTGGGGATATAACGCCATGATTTCCGGTGCGTTCATGATCATGACATGGGGACCGTCATGTAGCCATTCGGCCCCTTCCGCCGGCTTGGTTGCAAAGGGGTCGGTATTGCTGGCTGCATCGCCGCCCTTCAGCATGTAGGCAAAAGCGACCTTGCCTTTCGGTGGCTCGCTCTTTGACATGATCGCGTGCATCCACGCCATCCCGTTCTCATCTGTGCACATCGGGTCATCGGCGGGAGTTCCAGGGTCGTCCGGGATGCAAGTGAAGCCGTTCGTGCCCTTCCTCAACGTCTTCATCTCCCAGTTCACGACGGCGGCGTTTTTGCCGACAGCCTCCGGTGCTGCCGTAATCGCATTCTCAATCAACTGCTCATCGCTTTTGTCAGCCGCAGGTGCGGGGAATGCCCAAGCGGCGGCAATAGCTGCCAAAAACACAGGGCTTGAATGGATGCGCATTTCCTCCTCCTTAGCGAGCGCAGATTTTGCCGGCGAGTTCGCAACGAGCACAGCTCCCGCTCTTTGGAGTTGGCTGCTGCCCTAGGATCTGGAACGCGCCGCATACATAAGATACTCCTCATATTACCGGGGGTCACTCAGGATGTGACGCCGGTCCGCCTGACGAGCGGCCGCCCGTCAGGCAGCCGGCCGGATGTTTTGGTTCACCCGGAAGAGGTTGTTCGGGTCGTATGTCTTCTTCAGCGTAGCCAGGCGCTCGTAGTTGTCTCCATAAGCAGCCTTGAGCCTTGCATCGCCCTCGTCATCCATCATGAAGTTCAGGTAGGCGCCACCCAGATCGAACGGATGCACCGCCTCCCAATAGGCCTTGGTCCAGCGCGTCACCGGCCCCGCTTTCTGTGGGTCCGGATCGATCCCTGCGATAACCATCGACCAGGTCGCATCACGGCAATTCCAAGCTGTCTCGTCTTTGCCGATTCGATGAACGGCGCCATCGATCGGATAGAGATGCATGAGCGATAGCTCGCTCGGCGTCTTCGCCGCCTGCTTGAGATGAGCGTCAATCGCCGCGTCAGACAGTGTCTTGACGAAATCGCCCCGCCAATACCACTGCATCCCCTTCGGGTAGAGCCCGTCGAACATGCTCTGCACGGCGGGATAGGGCATCGTTCCCATCCAATTGAACCAAGGCGCAGGGAGCGCATCGATGAGCGGGGCCAGCGCCTCTCTACCCTTTTCCTCCGGACCGCTATAGCAACACATCAGGAGACACATCCGCTTGCCCCAAAACTCTTCCGGAAACGGCGCGCTCGAGAGGACCGTCTTGAGCCCGAGGAAGATCCCGAGTTCCTCGGGCGCGTCCGGCAGGAACTCGCGATAACGCTGCATGATGGTACGGGCGTGTTGTTGATCAAATGCGATCGGCCCCGCAAAGACCATGTTGACCCGGTGAAGCTGGAACACAAAGCTGGTGACGACGCCGAAATTGCCGCCACCGCCACGCAGCGCCCAGAACAGGTTGGGGTCCCGTTCCTTGCTGGCGGTGACGAAGCTTCCGTCGGCAAGCACGACATCGGCCTCGATCAGATTGTCGATGGTCAGACCGTATTTGCGCGTCAGATAGCCGTGGCCGCCACTCAGCGTCAGCCCGGCGATCCCAGTGGTCGAGATGATGCCCGCCGGGACAGCCAACCCAAAGGCATGGGTGGCGTGGTCGACGTCGCCCTGAGTGCAGCCCGCGCCTACCCGCGCCGTACAGACGTCCGGATCGACGCGCACGCCGTTCATCGCCGACAGGTCGATCACCAGACCGTCGTCGCAGCTTCCTAACCCCGGTCCGTTATGGCCGCCGCCACGTACCGCAACCAGCAACTTGTTGTCGCGACCGAAATTCACCGCTGTGATCACGTCGGCGACGTCGACGCAGCGAGCGATGACCAACGGTCGCTTGTCGATCATGCCGTTGTAGAGCTTGCGGGCCTCGTCATAGTTCGCGTCGCCGGTGCGGATGACTTCGCCCCGCAGGCTTGCTGCGAATTTGGTGATGTCTTCGTCGTTCATGGCATTCCTCCCTACCGAACCTGTCGGCCGGTCGATGGACGCTAGCCCATCCGGTGCTCGCGAAAATGTCACATCGTCCAATTCTGTTGCCCGATCGTTCAGAGTAGGATCGCGCATATGCGCGCTTGCTCATATGGCCGTATTGCTGGATAGTTCGGGATGTCCGGCCAAAAAATTCGTCATTCAGGGAGTAGTCGATCGTTTCCGGAGGTGTAGTGCATGGATGTCCTTTCCGATGTGCTCCGAGCCGTTCGCCTGACGGGTGCGATCTATTTCGATATCGACGCCAGTTCTCCCTGGGTCGGCGAGTCGCCGGGTACCGCCCAGATTGCCGCCGCCATCATGCCGGAGGCCGAGCACGTCATTTCCTTTCATGCCGTGATGTCTGGATCGTGCTGGGCTGCGCTAGGAGACGATTCTATGCCTCCGGTACGGGTTAACGCCGGCGATATCGTCGTCTTCCCCGGAGGTGCCCCGAATGTCATGAGTTCCTCGCCGGGGACGCGGGGCAAAGCCAACATGGCAATGTACTATCGGCCGGTAGACGAGAACCTGCCGTTCGCGGTGATTCATGGCGGTGGTGGAGACGAGCGGACCCGGTTTATTTGCGGGTACCTTGGCTGCGATGCGCGTCCCTTCAATCCGCTGCTCGCCGCGTTGCCGGCCATACTGTGCGCCCACAAACCTGCCGACGGCAGCAGCTGGGTTACTGACCTGTTTCGCCAGGCGTTGGCTGAGGGTGGCAGCGGGCGCGCCGGTGGCGAAACGGTTCTCGCCAAGTTGAGCGAATTGATGTTTGTCGAGGTCATCCGCGGCTATCTTGAGACCCTGCCAGAGGACTCGCGTGGATGGCTGTCCGGCCTTCGCGATCCGCACGTCGGCGAGGCGCTCCGACTCATTCACGCACGCCCTACGGAGGAATGGACATTGGACCGTCTCGCCCGCGCCGTAGGGCTCTCGCGCACTGCTTTTGCGGGCCGCTTTAGCCACTACGTCGAGGTCTCGCCCATGCAGTATCTTGCTCGCTGGCGTCTGCAGTTGGCGGGACGCCTGCTCGAACGGCCCGATGTCAGCATCGCGCAGGTGGGAGCTGAGGTCGGCTACGAGTCGGAGGCCGCGTTCAATCGCGCCTTCAAAAAGTTCGTCGGCATTCCACCTGGTACCTGGCGCAAGGGACGTTCGGGTTTGCTGAAAGCCCAAAAGTTGGCCTCTGTCGTCGTTCAGTAGGCAAAAATGGCGCGTGTTCACGGCTCGGGCTGCGTGCCAAGCCGACGTCGACGCAGAGCTCGAATGCCCGTTTCTGCCGGCAACCGCGACAACCTTTAGTCGTCCGTGATCACGGGCAATGTTCGCTCTCGTGCGGGGTAAAGTTGACCTCAACGGCCGACATCAGGCGCGAAGCATAGTGGAAGCCCTCGGGTGCGCTCAGCACCAGCGCCTCGACGCCGGCGCGGTCCATCAGGTGCGCCGCGATCTTAACGGGTCGGACCGTATGCGAGGGGCTTCGGCGCATTGGCGGACAGGCAGACGGCGCGCCAACCGGCCGTCAGCGGACAGCCCAATTACTTGATCGATTCCAGCTTGGCGACGGCGGCCGTGAAGCCGGCCAGCGACACCGGAATGGTGACCGGCTTGCGGGTGACCGATTCCATGCCGATGTTCAGATTTGTGCCGGACTTCATGGCCTTGACGAGGTCCGCCGACAGCGGCGTGGCGGCATAGGCGCCGTTCTGGTCGCTGGTCTGGATCGCGAGGGTCGTCTTCTGGGCCTGGTCGATCTGGAAGGAGGCGCCGGACGGCAGGAACAGCCCGTGCGGCAAGGCAAGCAGCATGGCGAGGCCACCGTTGCCGCTGTCGCGGCGCACGGTCACGGTCAGCACGCGCTGTCCGGTCTTGGCTTCGGTCAGGTTCTGCGACACCTGGCATTGAAGCTCGGCGTTCGCAGAGCCGCTGGAGCAGTTCACCGCCCACGGATTGGCATCGGAAGGTTTCGGCTGGGCCGGCTTGGCGTCTTCGGCAAGGGCCGGTCCCGCTGCCGCCAAGGCCAGCCACAGGGCGCCGCATCCCGCCGCCACGCCAAGTAGATTAGCTTGCGCTAAAATAAATGCCATGATCTTTTGTCGGATGCCTTGCATGTTTCCTCGCCCCACCAGGTATTCGCCTCGGTATGGCTTGATACAACAGTCTGGATGGTTCCGAAAGCTGGGCCGGAGACAAGAAAGCCGACGAAGATACTGTGACCTTTCGGACACACCACGCGACATTGCAGGAAACTTCTAGAAATTGAAGGGCCCGAGACTCGCTATACAATAGAATTCGAGTAAGAATTTACACGGGGCACGTGTAGTCCCGGAAGGACTCGCCAGGGATGGGAACTACCGAGAATTCTCGGCAAGTTGGTGGGGCGGCGGCGCATGGGGAGGATTTCCACGTGCGCGCCGGCTATCGCCATTCGCGGATAGCCAGACAGCTGTGGAAGACGACGGCGCTTACGACATTGGCGCTCGGCCTTTCCGGCATGGCCGCCCATGGCGACCCGAACGGGCTGTGGCGGCCGCAGATCCGCGCCATCATCGGCGCCGACAACAATGGCGGCAACGCCGCGCTCGAAGGCTTCATCCCGCTCAAGCAGACGGCCGAATCAGTGCTGTTCCTGGATGTCCGGGCCAAGCATGATTTCAAGGACAGTTTCGGCCAGGATGTCGGCCTCGGCATTCGCCGCATCGTCAACCCTGACCTGATGATCGGCGGCTACGCCTATCTCAACGTCGAGAACTATAACTCCAACCAGTTCACATCAGCCACGCTGGGCGCCGAGGCTATCACGCCGCATTTCGACGCGCATGTGAACGTCTATCTGCCAATCAAGGGCGACCACACCGATCACTCGTCGAGTTCGACGCTGTCGATGGTCGGCAACCAGCTGTTGGAGCAGATTTCGGTCCTCGACCATCGCGACTACGCGGCATGGGGTATCGAAGGCGAGATCGGCGCGCAGGTGCCGGTCAACCTGCCCGACAAGCATTCGCTGCGGCTCGACATCGGCGGCTATCGTTTCGAGGATCCGCACGACAACGACCACAGCGTCACCGGCGCCAAGGCGGGGTTCGAATACACGATCGGCGATGTCTTCGGCAGCGGCACCGAGCTGGTGCTCGCCGGCGAGGTCCGCAACGACAATCGCGACGACACCCAGTTCGCCGGCAGCGTGCGGCTGAACATCCCGTTCAATCCAGGCCACGGTTCGGACAATGCCGACAGCGGGGCCAACAGCGGGGCCGACAGCGGGCCGGAGCCGGTCTATCCGGTCAGCGAAGGCCTGCGCAAACGCGTCAACGAGCGGGTGCGCGGTGATATCGGCGTCAGGATCCAGTCGCAGGAACTGAACGGCGGATCGACGACGCGCGTCGCCATCAGCGCCGCCACCAATGCGGCCTTCGGAAAATTCTACTTTGCCGATGGCGGCTTGGCAGGCGCAGGCACCCAAGCCGATCCGACAACATTGGACGATGCCGTCACCAAGGCCGGCGGCGGCGGGTTTGTGGTAGCGCTCGGCGGCAACGGCAATCTGACAACCGACGGTGTGACGCTCGCCGACGGCCAGACCGTCATCGGCGGCGGCGAAAGCGTCACCGCCAAGCTTTTCGGCGGGGGCACCGGCACCTTCAACCTGGGCGGCAGCGACGGCACGATCCAGGGCACCAACGTCGCCAACCCGGTCATCACGCTGGGCAATGGCAATGCGCTCAACGGCATCAACATCACCGGCGGCGGCGATGGCATCCTGGGCAACAACATCACCGGCGCCACGCTGACCAATGTCACGGTCACTGGTGCGGGCGGCAACGGCGCCGACTTCACGGGCAGCTCGACCGGCATCACCGGTTCCAATTTCACCGCGACCGGCAACGGCCTCGACGGCCTGCACATCGAAGGCGACGGCACCTACAATTTTATCGGCACGACATTGCTGCAGGGCAATCTCGACGACGGCCTCGATATCACCGGCAAGGGCACCTACACCTTCGCCATCGTCAATGCGCAGGACAATGCCGACCGCGGCATCACCGTGCAGGGCACGTCAACAGGCGGCACGTTCACCACCACCGGCGGCGCCACTTCCGGCAATGGCGGTATCGGCGTCTACATCGACCCGATCACCGCCAATGTGACGCTGGATTCGATCGACCAGAACGGCGGTCCGGCGGGCGTGGTGCTCGATCAGGTCTCGGGCAAGTTCACCGTCACCGGCACGACCACGACCAAGAACACGACCGGAGTGGCGATCCAGATCACCAATTCGCCGGCTGAGATCCGCTTCGGCGGCGATGTGACGATCCAGGCGCCGAATGCGGGCGGCATCGACGCCTCGGGGATCAACGGCAAGATCGGCTTCGGCAACGTCTACATATCGGAGCTTGTCAGCGGCAATACCGGGCTCGACCTGTCGGGCAGCACATCGACATTCACCGCCCTGCTGCTCGACATCACCGGCGCCGGCACATCGACGGGCATCGACCTTTCGGGCGCCACCGGCGGATCGGTGGCCATCGGCAGCGGCACCATCGCCGTCGGCACCGGCGTGCAATTGGGCACGCATGGCGCGGCGGGTGCGAGTGCGAACACATCGTTCTCCTTCGGCGGCGGCACGATCACGGGCACGGTCGCATCACTCGACGCGCGCGGGCTGAACCAGACGCTTGGGCTCTATGCGTTCGGCCCGACCGACCTTGTCGGCCCACAGCTGTTCGACGTGCAGAACGTCATCTTCGTCGGCGCCGCGGCGACCGGCAGCGGCGATGGGTCGTGGCTGTCAAATCTCGCATCGGCGATCACCGCCAACAACAATCACGACAGCGACGCGATCTTCGTGCTGGTCAACAATCCGGCCAACACGCCGATCGACGCCGGGAGTGGTTTCACGCTGGACGACGGCCAGACACTGGGCTCGTTCGGCAACGGACGTAGCTTCTCGCTCGGCGGCATTCCGATCAACGTCACCGGCGACAATGTCGAGCACGACCAGATCGTCTCGGACCCCGGCGGCGGCGCGGCGACGCTGACCGCTTCCAGCGGCAACGTCGTGACGCTGGCCAACAATACGGCGGTGCTCGACCTCAACATTTCCGGCGGCGCCGGCTACGGCATCTACGGCAACGGCGTCAGTACGGTAACGATCTCCGGCGTGGATGTTTCCGGCGCAGGCATGAGCGGCGTGGTGTTCGACGGCACCAACACCGTTTCCGGCACCAACCTCGGCTCCAGCGGCAATGGCGGCGCGGGCCTGTCGATCCAGGGCGACGGCACCTACGCTTTCGGCGGCACGACGACCCTGTCGAGCAACGCTGGCGACGGCCTGCTGATCAACGGCAACGGAACCTATGGGTTCGGCGCGCTCAATTCGGACGGCAATGGCGGCAGCGGCGTCAGCGCGACCTCGACCGGCGCCGGCACACTGTCGACGACGGGCGGGAGCCTCTTCAACAACACCACATCCGCCTTCTCGGCGGCAAATATCGGGCTTGGCGTTACTCTTGGTAGTATCGGCCAGGTCGGCGGCACCACCGGCGTCAGCCTTTCGGGCGCCACCGGCAGCTTCAGCGTTACCGGCCCGACGACAATCGACAGCACCACGGGCGATGGAATCTCGGTCAGCGGCAGCGCTGCAACGGTCGGGTTCAGCGGCGACGTGTTCGTCACCCAGGTGCACGGCAATGGCATTGCGCTCAGCGCCAACAGCGGCGCCGTCAGCTTTGGCTATACGGAAATCGGTCTCCCGGGCCTCAACGGCATCGACGTTCAGGGTGTCAACGGCGCGATCAGCTTTGGCAATACCAACATTGGCGGCGTCGAGGCCACCGGGCTCGACTTGTCGGGCAGTCAGTCGACCTTCACCGCCACTTCGCTCAACATTTTCGGTGGGGCCACGTCGACAGGCATCGATCTTTCCGGCACCACCGGCGGCTCGGTGACAATCGGCGCCGGCGCCATTTCGGCCGACACCGGCGTGCAGATGGGCACGCATGGCGCGTCCGGAACCACCGCCAACACGGCGTTTTCGTTCGGCGCCGCCGGCGGCGCGACCATCACCGGCACGACGGCATCGCTCGACATGCGCGGCCTGTCGCCGGGCAGCGGCACCTATGCCTTCAACACCACGGTGCTCAACGGTCCGCAGCTGTTCGACATCGCCAATGTCATCTACGTCGGCGCCGCCAACACGGGCCTCGGCGATGGCTCCAGCGTCAACGACCTGATCAACGCCACCGCGGCCGACGCGCTGGCGGCCCCGGCCAACACCATCTTCGTTCTGGTCAACAACGGGGCCGGAAGCATCGACACCGATGCCGACGGCTTTACGCTGGCCGACGGCCAATCGATCGTGTCCTTCGCCAATGGCGCTTCCGTCAGCCTTGGCTCGCCGCCCGCCAATGTCACCGGTACGAATGTCATCAGCGGCACGCAGGTGCAGGACGACCCCTTCGGCAATGGCGGTGCGACGCTCAACAATGCGGCCGGCAAGACCATCGACCTGGCCAACGGCAACGTCGTCGAGAACCTCACCGTCATCAGCTCCGGCTTTGCCATCTACGGATTGGGCGCCAGCGGCGCAACGATCAACGGCGTGACGGTCAGCAGTGCCGGGATAGGTCTTTTCCTCAATAGCGTGACGGGCACGGTCTCCGTCGACGATCTTGACATCCAGAACGCAAGCCAAACCGGCATCGCGCTAGCCAATTCGAGCGCGACGGTCAATTTCACCGGCAGCACGACGATCGCCAATGCCGGCACTGTCGGGCTGTTCGCCAATGATTTCGACGGCACGGCCACCTTCGACGACCTCGACATCAGTGGCGGCGGCATGGGCGTCGCTATCTGGACCGGCTCGAGCGGCACGCTGACTTTCGGGGCCGCGAGTTCCATCACCAATACGGGCGGTGTAGCCTTCAACATCAGCGTCGCGACGCCCAACGTCACCTATAACGGCACGATCAACCAGGCCACGGCGGCCAACGCAGTCAGGATCTCCGGCCTGACCGGTGGCAGCGCCACTTTTGGCGGCAAGATCACCGCCAGCACCGGTGCGGCCAACGCGATCGACCTGAGCGGCAATGGCCGCGCGATCAATTTCACCGGCGGGCTCGACCTCACCACCGCCGGCGGCGATGGCATAAACATCAGCAACAATGCCGGCCCGGTGACGTTCTCGGGCGTGACCACGGTGACGCTGGGCGCGTCCGCCAACGCGGCCGGGATCAATTTCAGCGGCACCAATGCCAACGTCCTGTTCGGCCCCACGACCATCAACAATGTCGGCACCGGCCAGACCGGCATCGATTTCAGCGGCTCGGCGACGACCGCCGTTTTCGGACTGACCACGATCACAGGCACTGGCGACCTCACCTCGCGCGGCATCGACCTGTCGTCGACGACGGGCAATAAGACTATCACCTTCCTGCAAGGTTCCAAGATCGACAATGTCGGCATCGGCGTCGACCTGTCGTCGGGCCTCAGCACCGCGACCACTGCCAATGCCACCTTTACCTTCGGCGACGGCGATTCGACCGACGGGCTGGAATCCTTCATCATCGCGGCATCCGGCGGCTACACCGTCAACACCGTCGGGCTCGATCCGACGAAGGGCAGCTATGATTTCGACGACGTGTTGTTCACCGGCAGCGCCAATCTGGCCACGGCTCCCGGTTCGGTCACCCTGGTTTCGCAATCGGGCGGCTTCATCGCGGCCGGCACGACGGGCAATCTCAGCACGGGCGTCAACTCCATCTCGCTCGCCGCAGCCGATGCGCTGACCGGCGCGCAGAACTTCGTCTTCGTCGGCACGATCGATCTCGGCGCCACCGCCTTCACGCTCGACTCAGGACAGACCATTGCCGGCTTCGGCAATAGCAGCGTCGTTTCGACCGGCACGATCCAGCCGGCCAATGTCCAGGGTAATCTCGGCGCCACCGGCGGCAACATCACCGGCGACGAGGCCGTGGTCAGCGGCACGGCCAATCTCATGCAGCTGCTCGGCGACAATGCCGTGCGTAACACCGCCTTCGACTTCAGCGGCGCCACCGGCGCTGCCTTCCTCATCGACCAGGGCGCGGTCGGCTTCAGCAATGCCAGCGGCATCACCATCGAAGGCGTGACGATCAGCAATGTCTCGGTGGGCCAGAGGGCCGTCCAGGTTGCCGGCCTTGATGGCAATCTGTCGGTCATCAACAACAACATCAACGTCGCCGGTGCCCTGCTCGACGTGAATGGCGGCACCGGCACCATCTCGGTCTCGCGCGGCTTCCTGCCCAACGCCGGACCGGCAGGCACGCTGACCGGTGGCGGCATCACCATCGCCAACCGCACCGGCGGTTCGGTGACTTTCACCGACCAGGTCACCATCAATGGCGGCGGCGTGGCGATTTCGAGCGGTAGCGGGGCGGCGGCGGTCAATTTCGACGGCGGCCTCGCCATCGCGGCATCGACCGCCACCGGCCTCAGCCTTGCCGGGCTGAACAGCCTGACCGTTGCCGATGCCGGCACGACGACGATCGACGGGACCGGCCAGACGGCATTGTCGCTGCAGGGCACACTCGGCGCTGGCGGTGTCCATTTCGACAGTGTCGCTTCGACCAACGCGGGCACACAGGGCGTGCTGATCAGCGGCGCCAGCGGCGGCGCGGTCGACCTCGACGCAGTCAACGTGACAACTTCCAACGGCGCCGGCATCGAAATCCTCAATTCGGCCGGCACCTACACGTTCGGCAACACGACGATCGACAATTCCCAGTCGTTCGGCCGCGGCGTCAACATCGAGAACGCAACCGGCGCCACGTCAGCCACCTTCGATGGCACGCTGGCGATCACCACCGGCACCGGCACCGGTTTGCGTGCTGTCGGTGGCGCCACGCCCGCCAATACGAGCTTGAGCTTCACGGGTGGCGGCACAAAGACCATCACCGCGCAGGCCGGCGAGGCCGTCGACATCACTTCGGCAAACGTCAACGGCACCTTGACCTCGACCAGCGCCTCCTTCGGCGCCGGCCACGGCATCAATCTGGTGAATCTGACCGGCTCGCTCAATCTCGGCACCGGCACGCTGAACAATCTGGGCGCGGGCGCCGCCTTCAATGTTGGTTCGGGCACCGATCTCAGCGGCGGCAACGCTGATATCTCCTATGCCGGCACCATCGCCAGTGCCGGATTGGGCGCGGCGGTCTCGATCCAGGAACTGACCGGCGGCTCGGTGACACTGTCAGGCAATCTGAGCGATACGAACGCTGCCGGCGGCGGCAATATCGTCGTGGCCAACATCAACAACGGCACCTCGGCCACCGTCACCTTCTCCGGCGCCACCAAGCAGATCCAGTCGGGTGCGACCGCCAGCGTCAACCTGGTCGGCAACACCAATGGCACCATCGATTTCAGCAATGGTGGCCTGGCCATCAACACGACCAGCGGCGTCGGCTTCGCCGCCCAGGCCGGCGGCACGATCAGCGTGGCCGGCACCACCAACACAATCACGTCGACCGGGAACGCGCTCAGCCTCAACGCCGTGACCGTTGGCAGCGGCATCAACTTCAACTCGGTTTCGACCAGCGGCGGCGTGACCACCGGCATCGCGCTCACAAACGTCGCTTCATCCGGCGGTGCCATCAATCTCGGCACGGTCGACCTGCAAGGCATCAGTTCACGTGGTGTGGACGTCACCGGCACACTCGGCGCGGGGCTCAATTTCAACTCGTTGAGCATCGGCCTAACCAGCACTACGGCCGTGGCCTTCGACCTCAATGGCGCCGCCATCAACGCGCCGATCACGGCCAATGATTTCGATGTCACCAACACGATTGGCGCCGGCACCTCGATCGGCGCCGACCTGCGCGGTGCCACCGGCGGCCAGGTCGTGCGCCTCGGCGACGCCGTTGCGGGCGGCGCCAGCTCGAGCATCTCCGGCGTCAACACCGGCGTGTACCTGAACAGCGCCACCAACCTTGCCTTCACCTATGGCGACGGCGAATCGGCGACCGACCAGAATTCGACCATCGGCGCCACTGTCGGCATCGACGCCTCCAGCGCGCCAGCCGCCGGGACTTATAACTTCCAGGATGTCAACTTTGCCGCCAGCCCCGGCCTCGGCTTCGGCGTCGGCAAGATCTATTTCGTCGGCGCCAGCGCGACCGGCGACGGCACCGGCCGCGACCAGAACAATCTGGCGACGCTGTCGACGGCGGAAGCGGCGGCGGTAACGAGCGATGTCCTGGTGCTGGTCAACGACGGCGGGACCATCACCGCGACAAGCAGCGGTGCGGACAACACGCTGGTGCTGGCCACCGGCGAGCAGGTGCGCGGCTTTGGCAATGGCAACATCAATCTGGCAATGACGGTGCCATCCACTATCCAGCTTGCCAACAACAACATCTCGATCGTCGACGCCACGGCCGATGGCGCCGCCACGCTGACGACGAGTGCCGGCAGCAATGCCATCACGCTCGGAGCCAGCGGCAACTTCATCGACGGCTTCACCCTCGACGGCAGCCCCGCAGGCGCGGCGCGGGGCATCAAGGACAATGGCGGCGGCGCTTCCGGCAACATCATCAGCCACATGACGATCCGGAACTTCGCCACCGCCGGCGTCGAGATCACGCCGTCGACCAGCACGGCGATCGACCATGTGACATTCGCCGGCAACGCCACCGACGTCATCGTCAACGCGCTCAACACCACCATCACCAATGTCAGCAGCACCGGCGCTACCGGGATCGCCTTCGATATCCGCAACACGACCGGCACCACGACGCTGGCCAACCTCAACGTCACCACGGCGTCGACCGGCACCGGCATCGTCTTCGGCGGGGGGACCGGCCCGCAAGGCACGATCACCGGCGCCAATGTCGATGTCACGGGCGGCGCCGGCGGCGGCATCAAGGTTACCGGCGGCAACGCTGCCATCGCGTTCGACGCGGCGAGCTTCGTTGCCAGCACGTCGGGTGGCACGGCGGTCACCATCGCGAACCGCAGTGGCGGCAGCGTCGCCTTTGCCGGCTCGGTCGTGGCGAATGGCGCGGCGAGCGGCATCAGTGTTTCCGGCGCGACGGCGGCCAACACAATCAGCTTCACCGGCGGCGTTGATTTCGGCAGCAGCTTGGTGCTGACCGGCACCGCCGTTTCGATCGACAACAATGCCACCGCCTCGACGGTCAGCTTCTCCAACCTCGCCATCGCCACCAACGGCACGACTGGCTTCAGCGCCAGCAATGGTGGCACGGTCAACGTCACCACCGGAACCGTGAGTTCCACGGCTGCACAGGCCGTCGCACTGAACGGTGTTGCCGCAGGGGTCACGTTCAGCGCGACCAATTCGAGCGGCGGCGTCAATAATGTCAACCTGACCAATGTGACCGGCACAGTCGGCCTCGGCTCGGGCGCGCTGACAGGCGCGACGGGCACGGCATTCGTGGTTTCGGGTGGCTCGGCCAATGTCGACTACAACGGCACGATCAACCACAGCGCCAATGCTGTGGCGATCAATGTCCTGAACCACACCGGCACCGCCGGCGGCGCCAGCACGATCTCCTTTGACGGCGCCATAACGTCGAACGGCTCCAGCGACGGCATCAGCCTGACGAGCAATGGCAGCACCAACGGCACCAATATCAACTTCACCAGCGCGCTGACCATCAACACCTCTACCAGCAACACCACCGGGTTCAACGCGACCGGTGGCGGCACGATCAGCGCCACCGGGTCGGCAAGCACGATCAATTCGGGCAACGCTACGGCGATCAATGTCGCCAACACGACGATTGGGGCCAGCGATCTGACCTTCCAGAGCATCACGTCGAATGGTGGCAGCGCGACCGGCATCATCCTCGACAACACCGGATCTAGCGGCGGCCTGCATGTGACCGGCACCGGCACGACGGTCGGGAGCGGCGGCACCATTGCTAACAAAACGGGCGCCGACGGCTCCACCTCACAAGGCGTCGGTATCTATCTCAACAACACGACAGACGTGCAGCTTGCCAACGTGCAGATGAACGACTTCCAGAATTTCGGCATTTTTGGCAACAACGTGGCCGGGATGACGCTCAATCAGGTGGTCATCAACGGCACCAACGGCACGCTGCAGGGTGGCGTCGGCGAAGGTGATGCCTACTTCACGGGCCTGACCGGTTCTGCGACCGTTACGAACTCCACCTTTACCGGTGCGACCTATGACGCCTTCCACGTCTTCAACAATGCCGGACAGACCCTCAACAGGATAACCATCACGGGCTCGACGTTTGCGACGCTGACGGGCGCAGGAAATCTCTCCAACGACGCGCTGGTCTTCCAGGCGACGGACGGTGTGTTCAACGCGACCATCCAGGGCTCGACATTTACTTCAGCGCGCGGCGACCTGTTCCAGATGGATCTCCACGGTGGTGTCAGTTCGGATCTTGTGTTTGGCGGCGGAACGGCGTTGCTCGGCAATACGCTGACCAACAACAATGGCAACATAGTTTCCGGCGGCGGTGGCATCACGATCAGCTCTGGCGGCGCCGGCGACCACGCCAACCTGACGTTCAACATCGCCCACAACACGATGCGCGACGCCCTTGGTTCCGCTCTCGGTATCAGCTCGGGCTCGGGGACCGGTTCGTTCACCGGTACAATCGATTCCAACACGATCGGTGTCGCAGGGGTAACGGACAGTGGGTCGGCACAAGGGTCCGGCATCGGATTCGTCACCGACGGCGGAGCCGCGTCGAGCGTGACGATCACCAACAATACAGTCTATCAATATAACAATGCCGGTATTTTCATACAGACCGGCGACGCCGCGAATGGCGGCAACGCCCAGCTCACCGCCGTCGTACAGGGCAATACGGTCAGCAATCCCGGCACGTTTGGCACCAATGGCTTCTTGCTCAACGCCGGCACAGTCGCAAACGATGCACAGACGGTTTCGCTGACCCTTGGCGGCCCAGGGGCTTTGACCAACAACTTTGCCGGGTCCGGTGCAAACGGAGGCACGGATATTCGTCTTCGCCAGCGTTTCAACGTGCATGTCGGGTTGCATGCGGGCGGAGGCTTCAGCTACGGCGGTGCGCCAACGGATACGGCAGCAATTACAAGTTTCGTTCAGACGTACAACGCTGGTTCTCCGACGGTCAGCGTGGTCACCGGTCTTGCGGGCAGCGGATTCTTCTCGGCGCCGTAGCGCAGGGCTGTCGATGGCATGCAACGAATCGGACCGGCTGGCGCCAGCTCGATTTTGAGCTGATCGGTCAAAAAACATAGTGAAGTTTTGTTGAATACTAACGGTTTGTTGAGCGTCACATAGAATAATATCTTTATGAGACAGTATTACTGATAGATTTCTACATTGGCTCGTGTATAGTCATGAATGGAAATGAGGGACGCTGAATGTCAGAGCCGTTTCTGTCTGAAATCCGCATGCTGTCGTTCGTTTTCGCGCCCAAGGGTTGGGCGTTATGCAACGGCCAGCTTCTTCCGATCAATCAGAACCAGGCGCTGTTTTCGTTGCTCGGCACTACGTTCGGCGGCGACGGGAGAGTGAATTTCGCGTTGCCGGATCTGCGAAGCCGTGCGCCGATACATGTTGGCCAAGGACACACACTGGGAGAACGAGGAGGCGAACAAGAGCATACCTTGTCGATTTCGGAGTTGCCGACACATCCTCACCTGGCAAACGCCACCAACGGTAACGGGACTACCCCCACGAATTTTGGAAATTTCCTCGGCGCCTTCAACAATGGCTACCGTCAGCCAGCCAACTTGACGTCGCTGCATCCAGCTAGCATCGCCAATGTTGGCGGATCGCAGGCGCATTTGAATATGCAGCCATTCCTAACGCTCAGCTTCTGCATTGCCCTGCAGGGCATATTCCCATCGCCGAACTAAAGGAAGCGCGACCATGGCACAACCCTATGTTGGCGAGATCCGCATGTTCGCTGGCAACTTTGCTCCGGCCGGCTGGATGTTCTGCGAAGGCCAACTTTTACCGATCTCGGAAAACGAGACCTTGTTCCAGTTGATCGGCACCACATATGGCGGAGATGGCGAAGCGACCTTCGCATTACCCGACCTGCGCGGCCGCCTACCCATCCATCAGGGCAATGGTTTCATTCTGGCTGAAACCGGTGGCGCGGAATCGATCACACTTACAACCAATCAAATTCCAGCGCACTCACACGCGTTGTTGGCATCAACACAGACTGGCACGTCGGCCAACCCGGGAGGAAACGTTCTCGATCAAACCACCGGGACGATCTTCATGTACATCGATGGCCAAAGCCCCGATGGCGCAATGGCGGCAACCATGGTGTCGTCCGTCGGCGGCAGCCAACCACACGACAATTTCCAGCCCTATCTCTGCGTCGATTTCATCATCTCGCTGTTCGGAATTTTCCCGTCGCCGACTTAAGAGGACCGCCATGGCCGACCCGTTCATCGCCGAAATCCGCATCTTTCCGTTCAATTTTGCACCCAAGGGCTGGGCATGGTGCGATGGGCAGTTGCTGCCACTGTCGCAGAACACGGCGCTGTTTTCTTTGCTCGGCACCACCTATGGCGGCAACGGCAAGTCCAACTTTGCCTTGCCCGATCTGCAGGGCCGCTCGCCGATGCATCCGGGCCAGGGACCGGGTTTGTCGCTGCATGACCTAGGCGAGACAGGCGGCTCGGAGACGGTCACGCTGCTTGAGAGCGAAATGCCGGCGCATTCGCACAATGTCATGGTAGGAACCCAGGACACGGCCGATGTTCAAGTTCCAAGCCCCTCGAGAATTCTTGGCAAGTCCGGCGGCGCGTTTGCTTATGTTCCCGGATCGCCAACACCGGCGCTGACACCGATGAACGACGGTTTGTTGACAACGGCCGGCGGCGACCAGCCGCACAATAATTTGATGCCTTATCTGACATTCTATTTTTGCATCGCGCTGGAAGGTGTTTTCCCGCCAAGAACGTGAATTCCGAGCCAACAGGGCAGGACCAAGACCATGGCCAAGAAAGCAGAACCAAAGTCGAAAGCCCCCGCCGCGAAGATGCCGGCAGCGCCGAGAGCGGCTTCCAAAGCCAGGGCAGGCGGCGGCCGGCCCAGCATACCGCTCGCCTACCAGCACATGCCGGCCGGCTCGTCCTTCTTCGAACTGTCGCGGCTGATGGTCGTGGGCATCGATTCCGCGGCCGGGCGCCTTATCCAGAAGGCTCAAGATGCGCCGAACGGCGCGTGGTCGGCAGCCTGGTCGACCATCGCTCCAGGAGCCTGGGTGATCATGACCGCCGGCCTGACCAAGGACGGTCGGGTGGCGGTGATCGCGCAGCCGTCTGGTACCACCAAGCTGTCCTTCATCACCGAGGACGCAAACCAGATCGGCCCGATCGACAAATGGACCGCGCCGATGGACATCGGCGCGCCGCCCGGCGCCACTTCCTACCAGAAGCTTTCGATGGCCAACGATGCCGACGGTCGCACCGAGGTGTTCCTCACCGACAATCAGGGCCGTATCTGGTGGATCTACCAGAATCCGGACCAGATCGTGCAGGTGCAGAAAACCATCACGCCGCCCGGCTCGACGACGCCGATCGTCGTCACCGTAGACGTGCTCGCGCCGCCCGCCAAGATGTGGAGCGATTGGATCCAACTGACCGGGCAGCTGGTAGCGATCACGGCGATCCGCCAGGCCGACGGCCGCATTGCGCTGTTCGGCATCAATTCGGGCCTCCATCTCTATCGCTGCCAGCAGGCGAAGCCGCAGGCACTGAAGGTCGCCGACTGGACGCAATGGGTGCAGATCGACACCGGGCAAACCGGTGGGTTCATCGAAATGGCGCCGGTGGTCGGCCCGCTCGGCGCCACCAATCTGTTCGCCTTGACCCAGAATGGCCAGGTCTTGCACACGCGCCAGAAGCCTGCCGGATCGGACAGCTGGACGCAGTGGGCAACGCCCGGCTACAGCAGGGTGTCCAAATACACACTTGCCGCGGGCATCCAGGGCGACGGCGACATCGTGCTGGTCGCATCCGACCAGCAGCTTGTCCACTCATTCAACGCCCAATATGATGCCGTCACCCAGAATTGGTCGGGATGGCGCGACTTCAGCATGTCTTCGCTGCGGACACGGCTCTCGCTCGACTACAATGCCGATGGCCGGCTCGCTTTGTTCAGCCTGCTGCTCATGCCGGACGGTACGAACGGGCTGTGGACGATCTCGCAGATGGGCATCGACAGCTCCGAATGGGAGTATGGCTGGACGACGCTTGCCGACAACAATCTCAAGCAGATTGTCGTGGTTCGCGACCTGACGCCGCCGGTCTGACGGTTGATTTCCGGCAGCGTGACAGAAGCGAAGCAGGCACAGCCCCGTCCAATCTGGCCCCGGTCTGATAAGGTCGGGCTCGGCTTCCGTGCGGCGACGGCGGCGGATCTGCCGTTCCTGTCGCGGCTCTACGCCTCGACGCGCATGGAAGAACTTGCCGTGACATCGTGGACCGACGCACAGAAGACGGCGTTCCTCGACATGCAGTTCCAGGCGCAGCACGCGCATTACCAAAAACACTATCCCGGGGCCGACTGGCTGGTGGTGGAGCGAGCCGGACAGGACATCGGCCGGCTCTATATCGAGCGCTGGCCGAGCCAGCACCGCATCATCGACATTGCGTTCCTGCCGGCGCATCGGCGCAAGGGCTACGGCGCGGCGCTGCTGCGCGACCTGATCGACGAGGCATGGTTAGCCGGCAAATCAGCCTCGATCCACGTCGAGAAAAACAATCCGGCCAGGCAGCTTTATGTCGCGCTGGGCTTCGCAGTGGTCGAGGACAAGGGCGTCCATGATCTGATGGCCTGTGCGCCGCCGGGGGGCTGGTATGTGACGGGCTGAAGGCATGCGGGGTTGCAGGATAAAAGGTTGGTTCTGCCGCGATCCTTCACACCCCCCTCTGGCCTGCCGGCCATCTCCCCCTCAAGGGGGGAGATCGCAGCTTCGGCGCCGAGTTCTTCCTGCTGCATTCGAGATTGGCGAAAGCGGCTGAGCGCTCAATCTCCCCCCTTGCGGGGGAGATGGCCGGCAGGCCAGAGGGGGGTACTGTCCCGCTGACGTCAAGGTTCAGCGCCGCAGCGCAAGCGTCGCCTCAGAAAGCTAGCGACGCCTAATTGAACACCGCCTCGTAAAGCCGCCCCGCAGCATCGGCCGCCACCGGCACGATGAAGATCTCGTGGGTGCCGCTTGCGCCTGTGAAAAGATAGGTCGCCTGCGGCAGGGCGATTTCGCGCGGGCCCCTGAACATCAGCGAGAAACCGCCGCCCGGGCGCGGGCTGGCGGCGATGGGGTTGACCGCGCTCAGTTCGAGCGGGATCTGCCGGCCGCCGGCTTCGATGGTGAAGGTTTGTCCCTGTTCGAAATCCGATACCGATGCCATGCTATCAGCCTCAATTTGTCCGTTGGAGCGGTTCAGCGTTCGGATTGCCGATCAGCTCCCGCTTGTGTTTCTTCGCAATTCCCAAGGAAAAGCGCTATGCGCTTTCCCGGGAAAACCGCTACACACTTTTCCTGAAATTGCTCGAGCGGCGGCACTGTCGCCGCTTCGCCGCAAGCTGTCCAGAGGTGGGCAGGCGGCCGGGCCGGGCCCGCAAGACAATTCGCCGCCGCAAACCCAAAAATACAGCACCGCCTGTCCTTTTATGCGCGCAAGAGACGCTGTAGTACTTTGTTCGCGCGCGGGATTCTTTTCGATCCAAGATCAGCGCAAACAAGAACAGATCCCGGCTTCGGGACCATTGGCGGCCGGATCGGCTTGCGGGAGACGGACGATGGCGGATGCAAAGACGGACGTGGCGGGCGATGCGATGCCGCTGTTCTATTCCACGCCGGAGGCGCTCAACCCGGTGCGGCACGGCTCGCTTGGCCTGACCGCGCGCAGCGACTTTTCGTTCGCCCGCTCGGCGCACGCCATTCCGGTGGTGGCGTCGGAAATGCCCGCGGCGATGCGCTCCTACCCGATCGTCTTCATCGGTGCCGCCAAGGCGCCGGTGATCATCACCGGCGTGCGCCAGAACGAAAACCTGTTCGTCGATGCCGACGGCCGGTGGACCGCGCCGCACTATGTTCCCGCCTATGTCCGCCGCTATCCCTTCATTCTGGCCGACGACCCGAACGCGCCCGGCCGACTGACGCTGTGCGTCGACCGGGCAAGCGAGCGCGTTGTCGACCAGCTCATGGCGCCGTTCCGCGACGACAAGATCGCGCCGTTCTTCAGCGGCGCCGAGGCGACCGATGCGACGAAGCAGGCGCTCGCCTTCTGCGATCAGTTCCAGATCGATTTCAGAGCCACCCGCATCATGATCGACAGGATCGACGCGCATGGCCTGTTCGCGCCGCGCCAGAGCAAAGTGACGCTGGAGGGCGGCGAAGTGCTCAACCTCACCGATTTCCAGGTCATCGACGAGCCGGCCTTCAACAAGCTGAGCGACGAAGCCTTCCTCGACCTCAGAAGATCAGGCGCGCTCGGCCTGCTCTACTGCCACCTCGCCTCGACCAACAGCTGGACGTCGCTGGTGCACCAGGCATCGCTGCGAACCACGAAATTGCCGCCCGTCAGGCCTTGAGGTGGAGTGTCACCAGCACGAAACATTCCCCACCTTCCTCGAAGCGGGCCGTTACACGCAGCCAGTTGCCGAAATGCGTCAAGCGCGCCATCGCCATGCCGTCGCGTCGGTTGGGCATGCGGAACTCGGTGCCCTCCGGCAACCACCGCATCCCGTCCGGCGAGATTTCGACTCGTGCCATCGGCACGGGACCGCTAGGCTCCTTCAAGGCCCGAACGAAGAAAATCGCCTCGCGCGCCCATCCCGCCTCATAAGGTTCACTGGCGGCCTCACCGCTCCATCGCTCGTTGCGCGCGACAATGGCGGTAATGCTCTCGGGCAGCATCAGAAATCCCCCGAAAGAGGAACGCGCGCTTGGCGACGTCGGTCTCGGCGAACACGCAGAAATTGAGCATGCACCAGAGGTTCTTCATGGCCGGAATGTGAATCGACTCGAAACCAGACAAATCGAAGCTGCGGTCGTTGCAGCGCAGGGCGAGCGCCCGCATCGACTCCAGGTCGAAGTCGAAACACAGATAGGTCCAGTTCACCTTCGTCGGGATCTCATTGTAGCAGAGGCGCTGCGCGCCGCCGGCAATGTCGATCCAGCCCTCCGGCGAGAGATGGTAGTGGCTGATCGTCTTGTTCTCGGTGCCGAGCGGGATAATGCGTTCCGTTTCACGCTTGTATTGCCATTTTTGCAGATGCTGGCCGTCGAGCGCATTGAGGAAGCACAGATGCGGCATGACCCTGTCATCGCTGTTGTCCCGGTCTCCGCCTTAGAGATCGAACAGGAAGCCGACCGAACGCACTTCCGTTTCCGACAGCTTCAGTTCGGTGGCCTCCGGCTTGAAGGTCGTGGCGGGGTCACGCCAGCGCCCAATTAGCGCTACGAAGCAGACCTTCAGCCTGGAAGCTGGGCCCGGCTTGCCACGTGGCATATCCAGGAAGCGCGTCCCCCTCCTGAACTAGGCACCGTTTTCGGCTCTATGCTATGCTATACCTGCACGACGAGCCCCTTCCTTGATCGCAGCGAGGGCAAGAGGATTGGTGACAGGATAGGTTCGGATGAAGTTCTCGACGGTGAACCTTGGAAACTCGACGGCAATCCGCCTGGCGATCGACTGCGCCTGCGCCGGCTCTTCGAGCAGCGCGTGGCACAGGGCACGGAACATCAGAGTGACGGGAATATCCGGCGGACTTTGGCACAGCGACGACAGACTGTCGGCATAGCGACCGGCGACGAACCGCGCCCGGGCGAGCTGCGCGTAGTACCAACTCGGAGCCTGCGGATTGAGGCGAAGCGCCCGTTCGGCAAGAGCACAGCCTTCTTCCGGGTTTCCACACACGAGAGCTCGGCTTGAGGCAAGCATCGACAGCACATCGGCGTCATTGGGTGCCAGGGCCAGCGCCCGGTCGTATTCCTCTGCGGCCCCGCTGATATCGCCGTCAAGGGCGCGGAGAGCGCCCATGTAAAGGCGCGTCATCGGATCGGTAGGGTCGAGCGCCAAAGCCGTTTCCACGCATTCTCGCCAGCGCTCGACCGAAGCGGCTGAATCTGGCGTGAAGGCATTGAAGGCATCGACCGCATGTGCCAATCCCAACGTCATCCAGGCCCGCGCGAAGCCGGGGTCAAGTTCCACGGCGCGGGACAGCATGCGTATGGCTTCTGCCCTCGCCTCGGTCGTGAATCTGTCGTGCAGTTCCACCCCGAGTAGATAGCAGTCGTAAGCACCCAGGCTCGAGGGAGGCTTCCGCCGAGCCACCTCGCGCCCGAGATTGGCGAGCTTGCCGAAAGTACCTGCCAGGGCATTGATGACGTTCTGTGTGATGCTGTCCTGCATGAGAAAAAAATCATCGGTCGATTCGTCGAACCGCGCCGACCAAAGGTTGGCTCCGGTCCGGGTGTCGACCAACTGCACCGCGACGCGGACACGCTGTCCGATCGCCTGGAGGGTGCCTTCCAGCAGGTAATCGGCGTTCAGTTCCCGTCCAACCGAGCGTGTGTCGCTCGCCCGTCCCCGATAGGACTGCATGGTCTGGCGCGAAATGACCGCAAGGTCGGGATAGCGCGCCAGGTCGCCGATCATGTCGGCCGACAGGCCGTCTGCCAGCCGCGTCCAGCCGTCGTCGGCGCTCAGGTTTTCGAACGGCAAAACCGCAATTACCGGCGGCTTACTGTCGTCGCCGGAAGAAGGGCCTGGTTTGGCACCGACGATCTTGCCCGCAGTGGCGGGGTCGATCAAGACACGGTACACGCAAACCGGTTCGGCGATACTTTTCATTTTCTGCTCGCCGAGTGAGGCAAAGCCGATCGGCACCTTTCCCCTCACATGGTCGCAGGCGGTGGCGGAAATTGCGATTCCTCCAGGTTCCGCCAGCCCTTGCAGCCGATCGGCGATGTTCACCGCATCGCCGTGGATGTCGTCACCCTCAACGATAACATCGCCCAGATTGATGCCGATGCGGAAATCAAGCCGCCGTCCTGGCCGCGTCAGAACGTTCACCTCCGCCTTCTGTTGCTGGATTTCGACCGCGCAGCGCAGCGCGTCGACCACACTGTGGAACTCGACCAGCATCCCATCACCCATGGTTTTCACCAGTCGACCATGGTGCGCAGCGATCCGTGGCTCGAATACTTCGTTCAGATCGGTTCGGAAAAGCGCACGCGTACCCTCGTCGTCGATCTGGCTCAAGCGGCCATAGCCGACAACATCGGCAATCAGGACGGCTGCGAGATGACGTTCCATCCCCCATTCCTTCGCGGATTGTTACCCGCGTTCCAAGCTTACAGCAGGTCGCAGGTTGATGCCATTGCCGCCGCCCCTGAAAGACAGCTTTTCGGGTCTGTGTATCTTGCTGCATGAGAGCCCGAATGTCGGACAGGGTCATGATCTTCGATCACATGGCATGTCCGCTTCCGAGCCAGGATTCCACGCCGTGAACGACCGGTTAGGTGAGTTCACGTCGATTCATGTGAGCGCCTGAATGTCCGCTTCCCACATTCCAAGCGTCGAAGCCACAGGTCCGCTTTGGCTCCGCCAACGGACGGTCCACTTTCCTCTGACGGCCTGGCAGCAGCCTGGTCTGCCCATGGCGATCAACGATGCAGCCCTAGCCGCTGTCGTGCGTTCCCCACGGAGACTGGCACTATTGTCGGGACAGCCCTTATGCTCCGCGCTGTCTACCAGGGGAGATCTTCTGCACGACAGAAGAACCGGCTTTACTCTCAGCGACAAGAAACTTGCACCACATTCGCCAATCGGCCTGTGACATGTGGATTTAGTCGTCGGCGTCGAAGAACTCGATGTCCGCGCCGAGAATCTCGGCGGCGGCACTGGCCTCTGCGGAGCGTCAGCCTTCCTGCTTCCAGGCCCGGGCCCGCCACTTCGAGCGCACACCGAGGATCGCCTTTCGATTCGCGACAGTGGTAGACTGTACCTGGCAGCAGGCTGGTTGGAGAAAGCCCCACCGTCATGAAACCGATGACCGAAGAGCACCTTGCGATTTTACGCAGGCACATGGTCGAGATGATTGCGATCCATGCCGACCTTGCAAGCGAAGAACTCGGCAAGGCAACGCTCGATGAGCGGGTGATGGCATCGATGCGGCGGATCCCGCGGCATCTTTTCGTACCAGCCCAGGTCGCGTCCTATGCCTACCAGGACATGCCGCTGCCGATCGGCTTCGATAAGACCGTCTCGCAGCCCTTCATTGTCGCTCTGATGACTGATCTCCTTGCTCCCCAACCGCACCAGGCAGTGCTCGAGATCGGAACTGGCCTGGGCTACCAAGCCGCAATCCTCGCGGAACTCGCCGGACAAGTTTGGAGCGTCGAAATCATCGAGGAATTCGCAAGCCATGCCAAGGCTCTGCTGCAGGGCCTCGGCTTCTCCAATGTCGGCATTCGTGTCGGAGACGGGTCTCGCGGCTGGCCCGAGCACGCCCCATTCGACAGGATCCTGGTTAGCGTGGCGGCTGAGCGGACGCCGCCGGCTTTGCTGAACCAGCTCAAGCCAGGGGGACGCCTTGTTCTGCCTTTGGCGTCTGAAGACGCACAGTTTCTGACTGTCATCGACAAGGACGTGGCAGGGCAACTCAAGACTCGGAAACTCATCCCCGTTCGGTTCAGCCGGCTCGAAACCGTCTAATGAGGACCGCGCAACTGACGCAACCGCGCTTTCCGACCGTCAACCGGATGCCAGCCTTCGGCATTTCTTCGCCCATGGTGACGCAAAGAAAAGATCCGTCTCGGCCAGCGGCGACAGGCAAGTGATTGGGCGCCAGGGTGTGACATGGCGGATCGATTGCAAACTTTCTGGTTACCGGCCCTGTGGCAAAGAACGCTCGACCATTTTCGGAGGGGTGCTTTGCCATTTGCCGGTGACGCTGTGATTGCTGCGCGGCGGAAGCCGAACGCGCTAAAGCGAAATGGTCTACTGATACCGAGTAGGCGTTGAGACACTCGCCAAAACCATTCTCACCTAACTACCTGATATTTATGTTGAAACTGGCGCACCCGACAGGATTCGAACCTGTGACCTCTGCCTTCGGAGGGCGCTATATCGCTTTCGCTATGATACGCTATAGTATCCAAAACTCCTAATAAAACCAATATGATAGCGCGCGTCACGTCGCCGGGCATATCCATTTTTTGCCTTGAGCTGCTCCCATTTGGTTGCACTATGGTTGCAACATGGAGAACCCCAGAAGAGGCAAGATGCCCAAGCTTAGCAAACGCGCAATCGAGAGCCTTCGGTCAGATGGCACCAAGACAGGAACCCTCTACTGGGATACCGAGCTCAGAGGGTTCGGCGTCAGAGTGTTCCCATCCGGCCGAAAGACATTTGTGGTCAAGTTCCGTACCCACAGTGGACGCCAGCGATGGCTGAAGATTGGCGCCTATGGTCCACTGACCGCGGAGCGCGCACGCGACCTCGCGAAGATCGAGCTGGCCAAGGTCGTGGAAGGCAAGGATCCGGCGACGCTTCGGCACGATTTGCGAAATGCGATGTCCGTCTCTCAGCTCTGCGAGCTCTACATGGAGGCCGCCTCGGCCGGCCTGGTTCTTGGCCGCAAGGGACTACCCAAGAAAGAAAGCACGCTGTCAACGGATCGATCCCGCATTGAGGCGCATATCAAGCCTCTGCTGGGACAGCTCAAGGCCAGAGCGGTTACGCGAATGGACATGGAGCTGTTCAAGACAGGCGTCGTAACCGGAAAAACTGTTAGAGACGAAAAGCTCGGGCCGCGGCGTCGGTCGATCGTGAAAGGCGGCAAGGGTGCGCTGACTCGCACGCTAGGGCTGCTTGGTGCGATCTTTGCCTGGGGCATCGATAGTGGGCATGTCGAGCAGAATCCGGTGCGCGGTGTGCGTCGTTTTGCGGATGCGCAGAAGAAGGCACTCCTAACCGGCGATCAGTATCGCGCGCTGGCAGAAGCCCTTCATGCACTTGAGCAGAAACGCGATCGCCACGGCGCACCTAGGCACAGCCAGATTGGAATCGCTGCCATTCGCTTCATTGCGCTGAGCGGTGTCCGGCGTGGCGAATGTCAACAGTTGCGCTGGGACGAGGTCGATGCTCTGGGAACTTGCCTCGCCCTTGGCGAGACCAAGACCGGACCATCCTTGCGGCCGCTCAGCCAGGCTGCATTTGCGATAATCGATAGCTTGGAGCCGATTTCGGACTACGTGTTTGCCGCCGGGCCTGAGCAAGCGGGTTACCAGGGGCTACCTGGCCTCTGGGAGATGGTTCAGAAAACGGCACGCCTTTCGGCTGAAACCGCCGCGGCCAGGTGCCGTGACGAAAAGCCTCCTGAGGTCGGCCCGCTCGATGGCGTGACTTTGCATAGTCTGCGCCATAGCTTCGCGGGCGTTGCGGAACAGCTCGGGGCGACGATTCCGACGATTGCCGCGATGCTGGGGCATCGGCTCAGCGGGGTGACCGGCGGCTATATCCTGAAACGCAAGCTCAAACGCGGAATCGAGACAGCCAACCATTGAATGCCGTCAGGTTTGACGCTATATTGCGTCATAACATGCGGCAATCGTAGGAAGCAGCTGATGGGCCTAGTTCAATATTCCGACAATGGGTTTTTCGCGCCGCGCAAGATCGCGGAAGCTCTCCGAACGACCAGCGAGGAAGTTGCGAAGACTGCCGGCCTCGGCAAGGACGCCGTCCAGCGCAAAGACCGCGTTCGGTCGGACAAAACCCAGCGCCGGCTGCGCGAAATGGTGGAGATCGTCAATAAGGTCGAGCCGCGCTTCGGCTCGGCGCTCATGGCCTATGCGTGGTATCGGTCCGAACCGTTGCCCGGCTTCTCCGGGCAGACGGCCATGCAATTGGTCCGTAGCGGTCGGGCTGACGAGGTGCTCGACTATATCGACGCTGTCGATGCCGGCATCCACGCCTGACCCGGTGGATGCGGTATCGAGGCAAGCTCTATCGGGCGCTAAACCCCATTTACGCACGCGCGCCGCTTTCGGGTCGCGGTGCTGAGCTTTACGGCGGTCGGTTCAATCCGAAGGGCACTCCCGCACTCTATACATCCCTCTCGGTGCTGACCGCGCTGCGGGAAGCAAATCAGGTCGGCAATTTGCAACCGACGACACTGGTCTCCTATGACGCTGAGATCGGGCAGGTCTTTGACAGCCGGAACGAACAGGCGCTTTTGGCCGAGGGGATAGATGCAACTACACTTGCTGATAACTCCTGGCGCGACCAGATGAAGGCGACCGGTGAGGCAGTGACGCAGGCATTTGCCCGAAGACTGATCGGCCTTGGCTATCACGGATTGGTCGTCAGGAGCTTTGCGCTGGGCGCGACCGCGGACGATGTCAATCTCGTGCTCTGGACGTGGGGAGATGCCCCGCCCTCTCGCCTGACCCTTATCGACGATGAGGGTCGGCTGTCGCGGTGAGCTGGTACGGCGGCCCGGAAGACCGGTTTCCTCGGCGGCATTCTCACCCCGTGCATGAGACCACCGCAGAAATGATCCGGGTGATCGCCCTAACGGGCTACTGGCGCAGCGAGGTCGTCATTCTGCGTTGCGGCGAAGTCGATATCGAGGGCAGTTGCCTGCGCCTGGGCGATGCGTTCCGGATATCGGCATGGCCTAATTTAATTTAGCGTCACGCCGTAGAAGAACCGCAGCGCGCACCGTCTGGTTCAGCGCCGGCCACCATATCCCGGTCGAAACGAGATACATCTGGAAGGCGCGGACGTCCTCCAGACCAAGGCGCTCGGCCGAAATACCGAGAAAACTTAGCGACTGCGTAAATGTAGGATCACTGCGTTGCCGGCGATAGATTGCGGACCGTAATGTCCTCGATCATGCGACGGCGCAGAGGGCTCATCTCGGCCATTTCTCATCTCCTGTTCTCAAGATTACGCTTCAACGGCCGCAATCCTTCAAAACAGAAGCCTTATCCGAAAACCCTCGCACCAAATGCCGCGTCAGCGGCTTGGTTCAATCTCGAATCCCTTAAATCGCGACGTGCTTTAGTCGAGAAGTTCATGCGACGAGCTGTGTGATCCTGTCAGCATCGTCCACATTGGCTCCAGCTCCGGCAGCAATCCAGCTGCTACCCTGATTGTTGTTTGGCCAAATCGGCCGGCCTCAACCAGAGGCGAACTCGGCGAGATCGTCTGCCGCTTCACTGATACCGTGCGCAGCCGCGCGCTCGAGCCAAAGACGACCGGCCACCGGGTCGCGCTCACCAGCGAGACCTTTCAAGAGATAACGTCCGAGCATGAGTTGAGCTTGGCTATGCCCGAGCTCCGCGGCGGCGGCGAACCATTTCTGCGCCGCGATCTGGTCTATCGGCACGCCCTGGCCGGCGCCGTACAGCGCGCCAAGCGCAAACATCGCCCCAGCGTGGCCGTCGACGGCAGCCCGCTCAAACAGCTGCATTGCAGCCTTTGGCTCTCGCGAGCCTCCACGCCCGTTGAGCAGCATCTCGGCGAGCGCCACCCGTGCGTCAAGTACGCCGGCCTCGGCCGCCCGCGCAAACCATATGCGAGCCTGTGTTGGGTCGGCCGCAACGCCGCGTCCATCCTGGAGGAGGCGGCCATACATGTATTGCGCCTCGGCGACGCCCTCGGCTGCGCGTCTCAGCCAGTGTGCCGCTTGCCCCTCGTCCTGGCGAACGCCGACGCCCTTGGCAAAACAGAGCCCAAGGTTGAATGCCGCGATGAGGTCGCCCGATGATGCAGCTGCCTCGAACCATCCGGCGACGCTTGCACCGTCGTCCGTTTCGCCGGCTCCTCCGAGGACAAGATTGGCGAGGTCGACCTGAGCTTCCTGATTGCCGCCATTTGCAGAAGTGCGCAGCAAGCGTGCCCCCTCCTCGACATCCTCGGCCACACCGTTTCCCGTCAAATAGAGCGAAGCCAAAGCGCGAGCGGCGGCTTGGTGACCCGCTTCAGCCGCTCGCCGATACCAGTTTGCGGCTTCAGCAAAATCCGGCCGCTGCGTCTTCACATAGCGATCGCCGAGAAGATAGGCTGCCTCGATGTTGCCAGCCAAGGCGGCACGCCTCAACCACGCCTCTCCGGCAGCAATATCCAGATCGATGAGTCCACCATCGATCAATGCCAATCCCAACCGGAACTGGGCCGAGGGAAGGCCCTTCTCTGCGGCAGCCAGATAGAGTTGGGCGGCTGCAGGCATGTCGCGTGGCACGCCGAGCCCGTGCTCGCTCAGGACCGCGAGAAGATACGTTGCGGTGGGCAGGCCAGCACTGGCCGCGCGCCTCACCTCGTCTGCAATCCTGACCCGGTCTTCTTGCCTGCCGCGCCGGGCCAGCGAGAGGGCAAGGCCGAGACATCCTTCGGCGCAGCCGGCGAAAGCCGACTTCTCGTACCAGCGGTGCGCTGCATCCGCATCGCGCATCGGTTCGGGGCCGCTGGTAAGGATATAACCGAGGATCGCCTGTCCCGTTGCCGAGCCCGCCTCGGCCGCCTTCGTGGCAAAGGCGAACGCTGCCGTGAAGTCCGGTTCGCCCGAGGAATCCCGTTTGAACAAGTACTCCGATTCTGCCCCCTTGCCATCGGCTTCCGCCGTCGCCAGCCCGGTGACGTAGAGAGCGGCGAGGAGTGCCTGCGCATCGGCGCTCCCGTGGTTGGCTGCCTGCAGCAGCCATCGGGCGCCTTCCATGCGGCTCGGCGGCACGCCCGAGCCTTCGAGATAGCAACGCGCGATCCGGTACTTGGCGTCAACGATCCCTGCCCGCGCCGCTGCCGCCAGAAGCGGAAAGGCTTCAGCGGCTTTGCCGCTGTCAGCTAGCTGGATCGCCCGGCGCAACGCTGCCGCAGGGAAGGCGAGACGGGTTAGCCGATCCAGGATTGTCATCGATCCGAGCCTCCGAGTTCCTCCAGTTCTCTATGGCTCCCGCATCGCCTCCTGGCCGATCGGCAGCATCACACCGAGAATGTACTTGAGTATCGTGCGCCGACCGACCTTTACATCGGCGGTCACCGGCATGCCAGGGCTGACGGAGAAACCGGCTGGCACACCGTGGAGGGCGGTCTGGTCGATGGAAATCCGCGTGCGATAGAACGGCTCGGCGTCAGAAGGCAGCATCGCCAGCGAGCTGTTAGGATCGCGCGCTTGTTCTTGCGCCGAGAAAGAATCAGGGCTGACTGCCCGCACGGTGCCATGGGCGAGGCCATATTGCGAATAGGGGAAGGTGTCGAATTTGATGACCACTGGATCGCCGACATGTACAAAACCACTGCTCGTTCCAACGATGTTTGTCTCGATCTCGAGCGGCGCGTCGGCCGGCACCAGTGTGATAAAGCGTTCCCCTGACTGCATGACCGAGCCGACCGAGACCTTTGCCACCGACTGGACGATGGCGTCCGATTGGCTCTTCAACTCGACCAGCTGTTTTCGAAGCTTTGCCTTGTTCAGGAGTTCGCGGGCGTCCGAGATTCGCGAGCTCGCCTCCGACAAGCTCTGCGAGACATCAGCTCGCCAGCCCTGGATGTAGCCGTCGCGCTCAGCGGCCACCGCTGCTTGCTGACGCTTGGCGGCTTCCGCGGTCTGCTCGGCATTGCCGAGCGCCCGGGACATTTCTGCCCGGTTGTCCTCGGCAAGGAGCGTATTGAGGCGGCTCCCCACCTGCCTTGCCTCGAGCTGCTTACGCATCTGTTCGATCGAGGCCGCGACCGTGAGCCGCTGGCGGTAGCCGTCGGCATCCGATTGCGATCGCGAAATCACCGAACTGAGTTCGTCGCGCTGGCGTTCGAAATTCTCCACCTTAGCGTCGTAGACCGCCTTGCGGTGCTCGTATATCGACACCTGCAGGGTCCAACTCGGGTCGAGGCCGTTGTAGGTGAACGCCTGGCCGTTGGCCTCGGCCTTCAACCGCGCCACCTCTGCTTCAAGCGTCGAGACCTGCATCGCCAGTGCCGCCAGGTCGGCTGAGGCAAAGGTCGCGTCGAGGCGGGCGAGCAATTGGCCGGCCTGGACACGCTGTCCCTCCCGTACTTCGATCGAGCGGACGATCGCTGTCTCGAGCGGCTGCACGACGATGTTGGGCGATTGCGAGACCACCAGCCCTCTGGTCGTCACAACCTGATCGACCGGTATCAGTCCCGCCAGGGCGATCAGCGCAATGACCAGGCTCGAAACGATCCAGACGATGCCGCGAGCTGCCTGCGGAATAGGCGCATTGGCGACAGCCGTCGACGGCCACTGGAACTCGAGTATGGCTGGCGTCGTCGCATCCCTCGTTTCCATCCGATGCCACCGGGCGGGTAGGGCGGTGAGAGAGGTGCTGCTCATGGTTTACCGACCTGATGCGAAAGTGAGCCGCGCGACATGGTCAAACCAACCGCGGCGGAACGGCGACCGGGCGGCCGTGGCGACCGTCGAGGTGCCGGTTCTGCTGCGACCACAGCTGGCGATAGAGCGCGCACCGTTCGAGCAGGATCGCATGCGGTGCGACATCGAGTACCTTGCCCTGGTCCATGACCAGGATGTTGTCGCACTCGGTCAGGGACGAGAGCCGGTGTGAAACGATGATCATCGTGCGCCCGCTGGCGATACGCATGAGGTTGGCGCTGACAACCGCCTCGCTCTCCGGGTCGAGTGCGCTGGTCGCTTCGTCGAGGATGAGAATGGTCGGATCATGGATGAGGGCACGTGCGATCGCCAGCCGCTGCTTTTGACCGCCTGACAGGTTGGGCGAACCTTCCTCGATGTAGGTGTCATAGCCATTGGGCATGCGCTCGATGAATTCCTGGGCGCCGGCGAGATGCGCCGCTCGCATGGCGTCGGAAAGCGTCAGGCCCGGGCGCCCGGCGATGATGTTGTCGCGGATCGATCCACGGAACAGAAAGTTGTCCTGGAGGACCACGCCGAGGCTTTGGCGAAGATGGCGCAGGTTGATTTCCTTGAGATCGACGCCGTCAAGCTTGAGGAAACCGCTGTAGTCGCGGTTGATCCCCTGCAGGAGGCGCGCGATCGTCGACTTTCCCGAACCGCTGCGGCCGACAATGCCAAACACGGTGCCGGCTGGAATGTGGAAACTGACCCGATCGAGTGCCGGTGTCTTGGTAGCGATATAGCTGAAGGTCAGGTCGCTGAACGCGACCTCGCCGACGAGCTTGGGTCTCAGACCGGTTGAATTCGAGCTGCTTTCCAGCGGCCGGTTGAGGACCGACGCTGCCTCGCCGATGGCCGCACCGACCTCTTCGTAGTCCTCAACCAGTCGCGCCAGTCCAACCAGCGGCTGCGCCACGCGCTGGGCGATCATCATGAACGCAAACAGGCCGCCGACCATGTAGCCCGAGCGGTCGTTCATCGCGAGATAGGCGCCGATCAGCATGGTGCCGAGCACCATCATCCGTTCGAGCGGCGTGACCAGGGTCTGCGGCCAGCTTGCCAGCTGTCCGAAGGCGAGACGCGCCTTTCCCGCTTCCGCCACGCGCTCATCCCAGAGCGCCTTGCGCTGTGGCTCGAGGCCGAGCGCCTTCACCGTCTTGATACCGACGACAGTCTCGCCGATCGCCGCAGACTTCCAGGTTTCGGCGTCGACCACCCGCTGGTATCTGCGGCGCAACGGCTTAAGAAAAGCAAGGATGATCAGCATGATCACGACCGCGCAAGCCAGCACGATCCAGGCGAGGGCGGCGTTGATGTAGAACATGACCGGCACCAGCACGCACAGCGTAATCATATCCAGGAACGTGCTGAGGAGTTTTCCGGTCAGGAACTCGCGGATGCGATAGACCTGGGCGAGGTGATACATCGTCTCGCCGGCCGGATGACGCTCGAAATAGTCGAGCGGTAGTCGCAAGAGCCGGCTGAAGACGTGCAGCTGCAGCTTGGTGTCCAGACGCGCGCCGACGACATTGATGATCAGTCGTCGCGCGTGACCAAGCAGCGTCTCGTAGACAAAGACCACGGCGATTACCGCCGACAGCAACACCAACGTCGAGATGCTGTTGAACTGCAGCACCTTGTTGACCACCGTCATGACGATAAGCGGCGGCAAAATCGTAAGGATGCTCAGCGTGAACGAGCCGATGGTGACGTCACGCAGAGCGCGGCTTTCGAGGCGCACCAACTCGGCGAGCCAGCGAAAGGTGAAGGGCGCGTCGGCCGCGACATAGGATCGTGATGCGCGCAGCAGCACGGCGTCGCCCGTCCACACCTGCGACAGTCGCAACTCATCGATGGCGATGGCTTCACCATCATCTGATGCATCCGCACGTTTCAGGAAGACGATGTTTCGCTCGGCGTTCGCCCCCGTAAGGAGAGCCGCGCCGCCATCGTTGAACAACAGCACGACCGGTCCTGTTTCCTGGAAGCGCAAAAGGTGGGACCAGCGGATGCGGACGGCGCGCGACCACATACCGGCATCCTGCGCCCACTGGGACAGATCGGCGGCGGCCGGATCCGCGCCCGCGGCCTTGAATTCGTTCGGGTCGAGCTCGACACCGTGATAGCGGGCGGCCCGCAGCATCGCCTTGAGGCGTGGCCCGATCTTGTCGAGCTCGGCGGGGCCGCTTGGACCCTGCGTTATGGTGCTCTCGCCGCCAGCCGCGTGACCTTGCGCGGTACTGGAGTCGATCGGGGCCGGCTCGATTCCGGCGTTCGCGGGGATGGTCACCATGCACCTGTCTTCCGGTACGCGAGCGAACTCGACAATACCCGGGCCGACGTGCCTCTGCCGAGGGTTCCGATCATGCCCGCTTGTACTCCTAATTGAGCCGCCGCGCGACTCTCGCGCCAATCCGTGTCCGGGGATGATTAACGCGCGAACCTCGCTGTCTTGCGATGTTCGCGCGTTATTCCCCTTCTCCGGAGGTCTCTCGTCAAGCTTCTCGCTCACTCATGCGGCTTCAGAAGATCCTTTAGGGTCGTCTTGGCTGTGTGATCGATGCTGGCGGAGCCCGTACCGTGCTTGGTCGTATCCAGGGTCTGGTCCGTACTCGCGCCTGACGTCTGGTTCTGCTGGTGACCAAATCCCTTGATCGTGTCGAGGACATTCAGGAGATCGGTCGTCACCGAGCCGGCCGCAAGGCCGATCAGGTGGTTTAGTGAGGGCCCCCCGGCGGTAACGCTGCCGGTCGAGCTCGACTGCAGGAATTGCCCGGTGTCCTTGAGGCCGAGCGAGTCGGACGTGACGTTGGTGGTCGTCTGGGTCGTCGTCGCCAGGGTTGTGGTCGTCGCAACAACCGCGTCGTGATGACCACCCGAGGGTCCAGTCGCTCCGGTTGCGCCGGTGGCACCTGTCGCGCCCGTGGGTCCGGTTGGCCCGGTCGCTCCGGTCGGCCCGGTTGCGCCAGTCGCACCTGTCGTGCCCTTGGGTCCGGTTGGCCCGGTCGCTCCGGTCGGCCCGGTTGCGCCAGTCGCACCTGTCGTGCCCTTGGGTCCGGTTGGTCCGGTTGGTCCGGTTGGCCCGGTCGCTCCAGTCGCACCCGTCGTGCCCTTGGGTCCGGTTGGTCCGGTTGGCCCGGTCGCTCCGGTCGGCCCGGTTGCGCCAGTTGCACCCGTCGTGCCCTTGGGTCCGGTTGGTCCGGTTGGTCCGGTCGCTCCGGTCGGCCCCGTTGCGCCAGTTGCACCCGTCGTGCCCTTGGGCCCGGTTGGTCCGGTTGGCCCAGTCGCTCCGGTCGGCCCGGTTGCGCCAGTGGCACCTGTCGCGCCCGTTGCTCCGGTACCGCCGGTCGAGCCTGTGGCACCAGTCGAACCCGTGGCTCCGGTTGAGCCGGTTGCGCCGGTGGCTCCGGTCCCGCCGGTCGCACCAGTGGCTCCGGTTTCGCCGGTCGCACCTGTGGCTCCGGTCCCGCCGGTCGCGCCAGTGGCTCCGGTTTCGCCGGTCGCACCTGTGGCTCCGGTTTCGCCGGTCGCACCTGTGGCACCCGTCTCGCCGGTCGCGCCAGTCGCTCCTGTTCCGCCGGTCGCACCAGTGGCTCCGGTTTCGCCGGTCGCACCTGTGGCTCCGGTTTCGCCGGTCGCGCCAGTCGCTCCTGTCCCGCCGGTCGCACCAGTGGCTCCGGTTTCGCCGGTCGCACCAGTGGCTCCGGTTTCGCCGGTCGCGCCAGTCGCTCCGGTCCCGCCGGTCGCACCTGTGGCTCCGGTTTCGCCGGTCGCACCGGTGGCTCCGGTCCCGCCGGTCGCACCTGTGGCTCCGGTTTCGCCAGTCGCACCTGTGGCACCCGTCCCGCCGGTCGCGCCAGTGGCTCCGGTTTCGCCGGTCGCGCCAGTGGCTCCGGTGACGCCGGTCGCGCCAGTCGCTCCGGTTCCGCCGGTCGCGCCAGTGGCTCCGGTTTCGCCGGTCGCGCCAGTGGCTCCGGTCCCGCCGGTCGCACCAGTGGCTCCGGTTTCGCCGGTCGCGCCAGTCGCTCCGGTCCCGCCGGTTGCGCCTGTGGCTCCGGTTTCGCCGGTCGCGCCAGTCGCTCCGGTCCCGCCGGTTGCGCCTGTGGCTCCGGTTTCGCCGGTCGCACCTGTGGCTCCGGTCGCGCCTGTAGCGCCGGTCGAACCTGTAGCGCCCGTCCCGCCCGTAACACCGGTGGCACCCGTGGCACCTGTCGAACCTGTGGCTCCGGTTGCACCGGTCGAGCCTGTGGCGCCAGTCGCGCCGGTAGAACCCGTAGCGCCAGTGATACCGGTTGCGCCGGTTGCGCCAGTCGCTCCGGTCGCACCTGTAGCGCCGGTTGAACCCGTCGCGCCAGTCGAACCGGTGGCACCGGTCGGGCCTAGGTTGCTCGCAAAAGACGAAGTCGAGAACGTATCACCACCGGAAGTCGCATTCATCGTTGCGGCTACCGTGACCACAAGAGTCATACTTCCGGCACCACTGGTGCTATAAGTATATATGGCATAACCATCCGTGTTGCTCGGTACGATAAATGTATTCGAGAAGTTTGTAAATCCGGATGGCGCTCTTGAGGGTAGGGTAAAACTAGAGACGATCGTTCCAGTGGTAGTATCTACCAAATAAAAAAGATTGTTTGCTGCACTGCCGCTGCTGGTTGCAATTGTTCCACTTATTGTAAGGTCATAGCTAAGTATTCCGCGATAGACTTCTACCCCGTTGGGAGTTAGTAGTGCAGGAGCTGACACCTCGTATGCATTTCGCCCCACAAGTTCCCAAGTGCCTCCCAGTGAAGCAGCACCGATTTTCCCAGCGGCCGCTCTTACGTCCGCGCCTGTTGCATCCTCCAGCGCCCTGACAAGTGCCTCACCAGCAGCGCCACGGCCCGTCTCGCAACTCCATAGCCGCAGGTCGCCGTTCTCGGCCAACGCCCGGCCGATCGCCGCCAGGTCGCGAGCGTCACGCGCCAGCGTCTCAGCAGACCATTCGCCGGCCGCGAAAGCGACGCGTCCAGGGGCGCCGTGGGCGATGACGTGCACCGCCGCAAGGCCTCGCCGCCCGGCCAGCGCCCGAGCCATCTGCGCGGCCGCGGGCCGCGTGGCATCGAGGAGCACCGGTTGCACGCCGGCCCGCAGCTCGGCCAGGAGGGTGCTGACGTCGCTGACGGCAGGATCGATGAAAACAATTTCGGTGGCATGATCGCTCCGAGGGTATTCGGCCGAAGCCTCCCGTGCTGATGCGGAAAGGCGCGCGGGGCTATGGAAGGGAACCGGGTTGTTCAGCATGGCCTTATCCTCTCGATCCAACGGCGCCGGATGGAGGCGCGGGCATATCCACCGTGAAGCCGGCCGAAGTGAACTTGCCGGTTTCGTCGAAGACGCCGACGTCAAGACCCGTCGATTCGCTGGGCACCCTGACGGTGATCCGGAAGGGCTTGTTCGCCATGTTCGGCAGATTGATGTTGCCGACGATCGCACCGCGGTCCCTGTCCACCACGAAGTAGGTTGTGGAGCCGGTCGCCGAGCCGCTTGGGATCAGGCCGGATACCGTGATCTCGATTGCCGCCAGAACTGCTGCGTAGCTCATGATACCCCCCAGGGTCAGCGGCGGCCGCGCCATGGCGTGCTCCGCCCGCAAGTTCAGTTTCCAGTCGCCGCCAAGCGCCGGCGACCCAACCAGGTCATTCGCCGCCGCGACCGGCGTTCCCGCCGCGCGCGACAGCGCATCGATAAATTCCGTTCCGGCGGCACTGGCGCCGGCGTTGCAGCTCCACAGCAGCAGTTCGCCAAGGCCACCCAGCGCCTGGCCGATCGCGGCGAGGTCGAGCGCATCGCCGTCCAGCGTCTGCGTCGACCACTCACCGACAGCGAAGCACACCCGACCAGGCGCGCCGTGTGCGATGACGTGCACCGCGTCGAGGCCGTCGCGACCTTCGAGCGCCAGCGCCATCTGGCGCGCGGCCGGGCGTTCGGCGTCGAGCGCGATCGCCTCGACCTCGGGTCTCAGGTTTCGCAGGATTGTGCCGAGATCGGATACAGAGGGATCGACGAAGACGAGCTCGCGGCCCATGGCGAAATCCTGTCCATATCGATTGGGTTCAAGCTGAAAAGCGACACCGGGCTTGGCCGGACCGACCGCGCGGGCAGGGCGCGAGGTTCTGATGGCGTCGTGGTCGTCAGGGAAGGGGTTGTCGACGCAGGAACGGCCCAGCGGCCGGTCTCCGAATGCGGTAACCCATGGCTGCTGCAGAGATGCAGGTTTATCGGCGCTGGAATTCGCTCCGCGCCGGCCCTCACGCAATGTCACTGTACCCACTCCCACAACCGGGCGCCGACGGATCGGCGCCAACACGCGAAGGAACTCCAGAACGGGAAACCTGTCCGCCTCCGCCGATGGCAAACGTACACGCGGTTTGTCATTGGCACGTCCCAAGAACGCGCCTTCTTCATTGTCCGCGATGTGGCTTTACGACCCTAGACCCCTCTGTCCCATGACTCCTGCAGAACCTCCGGCCACCGACCGTGAGACCTGCGGACATCCCTCATATGCCCGTATATTAGTAAAGTCGAAATTTAGCGATTTGTAAACTATTAAGTAGAGAACTGGTAAATGGCTAGGAATAAGGCCGCAGGGTTTGCGTCAATATTGAAGGGTCGAAGCTGCGCGAATTCGTTTTAATATCGGGGGCTTGGCGTCCTCGTTTCAGTTCCCGCCATCTGCAAACACCCATCATCGCCAGAGGCAAAAGAAAAGCGCGGACCGGCTGCCAAGGAGTCCGCGTAGCCCCTTTTTTCAACTTGGACCAGCTCCGGTCCGTGATCCGTTCAACACTGCTGCCCAACTCGTGCGGCTTCAGGAGATACTCAGAGCCGTCTTGACGGTGTGGTCGTTGCAGGCCTCCCAGATAATTCCGACCACACCAAAAAAACCGCGTGTCCGGACATATAAGTGATGCAAAAATTAGGGGTTTTTGGAATATAAGGTAACGGGCCGATAGGTACCCAGGGACAAGGTGGCAGGCATTGCTCGACGGCATCTGTAAGAATTCTCTGAGAATCGCAGGCTTAAAGCTTCCGCTTCAATTCTCGTCATCGCGCCGCTTTAATCGACGTAGACTCTCGCGGTTGTTCGCAGGGTGGCTGCGTATTGACCACACAGTGGGTTTCTCGACCTTGACGCCATCTGGTATTGGCAGTGAAGTGGGCACGCGGAATTGGCCGACACGTCTTGGCCGCACCCGGACAAGCAAAAATGATCGGGACCGCAGGGGGGAATGCATGAACAATGCGAGCCGTGGTGCGGCGCACCAGACCGATCCTGGAGTCCGAAGAATGGCACTACCCGGGCGTGACGGACCGTTGGCGTGACCAACATCGGCCTATGCATGATCGTCAAGAACGAGGCAAAGGTCATCCTGCAATGCCTGAGCAGCGCGCTTCCCATCGTTGACTATGTGCTCGTCGTCGACACGGGTTCCGAGGACGGTACGCAGGACCTCATTCGCGCCTTCCTGGCCAAGCACAATGTCGATGGCGCAGTCATCGACGAGCCCTGGCGGGACTTCGCCTACAACCGGACTTTCGCCCTGGACCGGTTACGTGAGGTTGGGACTGTCGACTATGCGATGATCATCGACGCGGACGATGTCGTGATCCCGAGCCCCACCTTCGATCCGGTCGTATTCAAGTCGCAGATGGAACACGATTTATATGACGTTGAGGTATCTGATGGCGGTATTTCGTATTATCGCCCGCAGATCTGTCGGAACCGGCTGGCCTTCTCCTTCAAGGGAGTTCTGCACGAATATCTCCAGGGCCCTTCTAGCCATCTCACATGCGAGACCGCCAAGGGTTTCAGAATAGCATCGGGGCGAAGCGGAGCACGCAGTCAAAACCCGCGAAAGTACCAGGACGACGCGGTCGTTCTTGAAAATGCGCTAGCGACGGAGACCGACCCCTTCCTTGTTTCGCGATACACCTTCTATTTGGCGCAGAGCTACAGGGATTCCGGTGAACCTGAAAAATCACTGGCGAACTATATGAAGCGCGCCGAACTGGGCTTTTGGGATGAGGAGGTCTATGTCAGCCTGCTGGAGGTGGGCAACAGCATGGTGGCGCTGGGACGGCCGTTCGACGAGATCGTTGCCGTCTTTGAGCGCGCCGCGCAGGTCGTTCCGGCCCGTGCCGAGGCTTTTCACGCCGCGAGCCTCTATTGCCGCAACCAGAGCCGGTATGCGGAAGGAACGGAATTCGCGCGTCGAGGGCTTGACCTTGCTCAACCCGCCGGACTTTTCGTTCGGCCCTGGGTCTACGACTACGGACTGCTCGACGAGTTTGCCGTCAACGCCTACTGGACAGGCGCTTATCGGGAATCGCTCGACGCCTGTCTAAAATTGCTCGCCACCGACAAATTGCCGGCGGACATGGCGAAACGTGTGGCAGCCAATGCGCGCTTTGCCGCCGACAAGCTTTCAGCCAATGAGCCCTCGAAACTTGCGGTGTTCGGGACGGCGGCGCCGACTAGCGCGGCAGTAAGCTCTTGGGTTCCGGAACGACCCGCGGCGGGCACCGAGCTCATGGTTGAAGGGTTGAGAGAGCGGTTAGGGGAAGAACTCGAGCGGATCAACCTCCAAGTGAACCACCCAGGGTACGATAAGACCGATGTCAGGCCCTGTGTCGTTTGGATGCATCATGATGTCGACCAGCCGTGGGTTCAGTGGTGCACTGATAGGGAACTTGTCGATTCTGTTCGTTGCTTTGTTTTCGTGTCGTACTGGCAAAGAGAACAATACCTGACCACCTTCGGGCTGCCTCCGGATCGTTGTGTGGTGCTTCGACACGCGCTGGACTTGAGCCCGGATCCGCGACTGTGGGAAACGCGATCGACCTGGCGCTGCGCATACACAAGCACGCCGTTCCGTGGACTTTCCGTACTCCTTGATGCCTGGCAGCGCCTCAGTCCCGCCAATGCCGAACTCCATGTCTGGTCGTCGATGAAACTTTATCTGGAGGATGACAGTCCCTACCAGCACCTCTACGATCGGGCGCTGTCCATGCCGGGTGTACTATATCACGGCATTGCGCCCAATTCCGAACTCCGCAACACGTTGCGGTCCATGGATTTCCTGATTTATCCCTGCACATTCGCTGAAACCGCGTGCCTCGCCGCCATAGAAGCAATGGCCGCAGGCTGCCGCATTATCATCCCTTCCTTGGGTGCGTTGCCCGAAACCACGGCCGGCTACGCACGCGTCTATCCATTCAATCCCGACGCACAGGAACATGCCGTAACGTTTGCCGAGAACCTGGCTGACGAGTTGGAGACGCCGTGGGGAGGCCGGCCGGGGTTGTCGCTGAGCCAGCAAGCGCACTGTGCTGCGGTGTACGATTGGCCGCTGCGCTTGCACGAATGGCGACAGATGATCCAGCGACTCACGCGTAGGAGATGGTAATGCGTATCGTTCCAGTATCGGTTCGTCTATGGGTGTTGGTGATGACGAAGCCCGGATCGCAGCGGCGACTGCCGATGATATGGCGCGTGATAGTGATTCAAGGCGGCTCTTCCGAATTTTCCACAATACATGCCGCAAACGCGAAGATGACGACATAAGAGTATATAGGGGTCAGCATGGGCTACAGATTTCACGTCTTAGGAGTACCGCACACAATAACTGTAAAAGAGTACTCCGCCTGTGCATTCACGCAAAAAATTCTGAAACTATGCAAGATGCTTAAATCGCGCGGTCACACCGTAATTCACTACGGTCATGAGGATTCGCGTGTTGAATGCGACGAGCATGTCACTGTAACCAAGCGCTATGATTTACACAGATCCTATGGTGACCACGATTGGAGGACGATGGGTTTCCCTCCTTATCGTCTCGATGATCATGTTTATAAGGTTTTTTATGCAAAAACGATCGCCGCATTGCACGAGCGCAAGCAACCCAAGGACTTCCTGCTCTGCGCATTTGGTGGAAATCACAAACCGGTCGCCGATGCGCACCCGGACATGATCGTTTGTGAGCCGGGCATTGGCTATCCCGATGGCGGATTCGCGAAATTTCGTGTCTTTGAGTCATATGCTGTTATGCACGCCTACCTCGGGCAGGCGATGGTCAAAACATCGAGCAATGACATGTGGTACGATGTTGTCATTCCAAATTACTTTGAGCTTGACGACTTCGAATTCTCGACGACCAAAGATGATTATTTTCTCTTTTTGGGGCGGGTGAACTCTGCCAAGGGTATTCACATTGCGCTTCAAATCGTTGAAGAAATTGGAGCTCGATTGGTAGTTGCCGGCTCAGGTGCTGTTGACGGTAAGCTAGCGCGCACCAGTCGGCCCATTGAGGAATATATTGACTTTGTCGGCGTCGTTGGGCCCGAAGAGCGTAAGCGCCTGATGGCAAGGGCCAAGGCTACGCTCGCTCCCTCGACTTTCCTCGAACCGTTTTGCGGTGTCCAGATCGAATCCATGCTGTCCGGGACCCCTGTGATTTCCTCTGATTGGGGTGCCTTCGCCGAATATAACCTACACGGCATTACCGGATACAGATGTAGGACGTTCGAGCAATTCACATGGGCGGCTCGTAACATTCACACGATCGACCGGCATGCTTGTCGCAGTTGGGCAGAGCGTAACTTTTCGCTCGAACGCGTCGCTGACCTTTATGATGAATACTTTTATTCGGTCAGAAATGTGTTTGATGGAAAGGGGTGGTACGAGGCAAATCCAATGCGCTCACAGCTCAACTGGCTCCACCGATATCCCCCCAAATTCAACGACGATTTGGATACTCGCACATGAGAAAGTCAGCAGAGCCACACGCTGAGCCGGCCTACGATCGAACCACAAGCCAATCGCCTGTTCGCGTCGTCTTCTATTCCGCGAGCAGTTGGGCGTTGGGAGCGATCCATTATTCTGTTTGTGACCACTTTACCAAGCTAGGCTGGATCGCGGAGCTCAAGCCCTGGGAACAAGGATACAATATCAGCGAATTCCGTTCTGAAATGGAAAAGTATGACTATATTGTTACCCTCCCAAGTGGTGGAACCAGACCACTGCTGAATTCATATGGCATTCCCCGTGAAAAGATTATTCTTGTCGCCCATGATGAAGAGGACATCATTCGACTTCTCCGTCAGGAAGGGACCCCTGCAGCATTTGAGCGCTATGCCGGTTATGGCGTGGTAAGCGATACACTTGCATGTTCGTCACTGGCATTAGGTATTACAAGAGTTCCGGATGTCGTTCGCCTCGGGATCGAGTTCGAACACTATCGCCGTGAAAATGCCCCGACACTGACGAATGTTGGCTACGCAGCAACGATGAGTCGACCGAACGAATACGGCGTCGAACGCAAACGCGGGTTTCTGGCCAAAGAGGCCGCGGAACTGGCAGGTCTCAACTTCTCCGAAGTTTCCAATCTGCCGTTCGAAAAGGTCGCTGATTTCTACGCCACAGTTGGCGCAGTTTTGATGCCTTCGCTGCAAGAGGGGGCGGGTTTGCCCTCGCTGGAGGCCGCCGCTGCGGGGAGATTGGTCATAGGAACTCCGGTCGGCCATTTTCCTCGTCTGGCCTACGAGGGCCTCGGCATACTCGCCCCCTTAGGCGCTAACGCGTTCCGGCGCTTTTCGGCCGAGAAATTGCGGTTCTATAAAGACAATCCCAGCGCTTATGTCGACAGATGCCGCTCGATACAGGAGAGCGCGAAAATGCGCGATTGGAGTCACGTCATAGACGATTGGAGAGATTTGATCCTAAACGCAAATTAGGCGGGAACTCCTTCTCTTCAATAGAGCCTTCCATCAGAAGAGATTTCAATGCGGCGGCGGGACGTTCTTGCCTTCCTTATGGCCGCGATGTACGCGTCGCGAACCTTCGCCTCCCCCGCGCGTTGGGATTCATCCCCAACTTCGAGCGCCCCCATGCCCAAACCCACCGCCCCGGCCTACCTCGCCACCCTCCTCACAGCTCCCATCGAACTCGCGGGCAACTGGGGACACATGCTTCCTCGCTCCGCCCAATCGGTCGTCGAACGCATGCGGCACGCCTGCCTGGATGGCGTCCGCCTCGTCTCCGATCGCCAGCCGACGTGGCTGCGCGTCGACGAGCACACCTCGGGGCCACCGGCGATCTGGCTGCACCCTGACGGCAGCAGCATGGCCTGGATCATCGTCGACATCGGGGAGCGGGACTGGTCGAAGCTTGCCTACCAGTTCGGCCACGAGCTCGGCCACGTCATGGCCAACAGCTGGCAGGCTGACGCCAAGCCGGCGCCGCCCTGCCAATGGTTCGAGGAAGCGATGGTTGAAGCGTTCTCGCTGCGTGGCCTGGGGCGCCTGGCGACAAGCTGGAAGGACACCCCGCCCTTCGCCGGCGATAACGCCTTCGGCGATGCCATCGCCCGATACCGACAGGATATTATCGACCGCTATACGGCGCTCGCCGATAGCCAGGGGCTCACCCGCGACGCCGCGGCGTGGTTCTCCGACCATCGCAGCGAGATCGAAATGCCTGGCCTCAATCCATTCGCCCAGGCGATGTCGGTGGTCATCCTCGCCGAATACGACCGCGCGCCGGACTGCGTCGAGGCGCTGGGTGCACTCAACCGCTGGCCCGGCCGCACCGGCATACCGATCGATGAATATCTGAAACGATGGAAGGGGAGCTGTGCCGAACTGCGGGCCTCGCCCCAACTGCCGGTCCGCCTGCGCGAACTGTTGCGCATTGCGTAATCAGCCGAGGTGAGAAAAGAGACGCTCTACGGAGCGCAAGTGGGAGGCAGAGCCGCCGCGGCGACTGCAGAACGAGGCCCGGTTCGCCTCTAAGGTGGTCCTCGACGGCGATAAGGCCAAGTTAGCGCGCGAGGTCAATGTAGTCTTCTACACGCAAGCGCAGTCGGATTCGGACCCATAGAGGTCGGTATGCGTCGCCGATCGCGTGATGTTGGGGGCAGACGTCATGATCGGCCGCTAGACCATACAGAACCATGCGGGAATATTGATGATTCCGGCCCGCAAAAAAGCCTCCTCTTACTTGATGGCGATTGGGGCAAGGCCCTAATCCTCACAGCCTGGGGCGGCATTGTTGTAGGCGGCATCGACAATGTCCTTCGCCCCATGTTGGTCGGAAACCAGCTCAGGCTTCACACGATTCCCGCCTTCATATCGATGATAAGTGGGCTCGCCCTGTTCGGAGCTTCGGGATTCATACTGGGGCCCTTGGGCGCTACTTGTGACGATGCTGCTCGTAGAGGTGTGGGCGGCGCGCTACAAAAATCCGCAATCACAGGCAACGGGAATGACCTCGTATTGAAGGGTCCGGCGGACGACGACACCGACCAACTGCACGGACAGGCGCACGCACCAGCACCTGTTGGCATTCATTGCCCATCTCGATCCCCAGTCCGCGTGGCCATGAGCCGTTACCGGCGGGATCCGAGTGTCGGGCTGGGCCGCCGCGCGCACCGCAGTTCCGACCAGCGCGCCGATGCCGGCGGTAAGCGCGTGGCGAAGTCACCCCAGACGCGCAGCGTTGCGCGAAGAATGTTGGCGCTGGCGCCGATGGCGCCCAGCAAAAAATCGCACCGACTGGCGTCGCTTGGTTTGCGTCGAAGCGAGCTCAAATGCTCACGCGCGCCTTCCCTTCGGTACAAGCAATGCGCCCAATGATCAGCTAGTCAATTGAAATATAACGGAAAATTGGCGCACCCGACAGGATTCGAACCTGTGACCTCTGCCTTCGGAGGGCAGCGCTCTATCCAGCTGAGCTACGGGTGCTTCCCGGAATCCGGAAAACGTACCAGCCGGTGAACCGGCAAGTCACGGCTTCTTAGCGGAAGCCGCGGCGGGCTTCAACGGGCAAGTGAGTTGTGCGAAATCAAAAACGCTGGTGCACCGAATCAAAGACGAGGGCGCCAATCACGATCCTTCATACGCTCTCAGGAACAACGACTGCGCCTTCTGGAAGTCAGCCATTGACCTGATTGAAACTTGTAGATTACCGGTTCCGTAGTGGCCAATTTTCGTTACATCACGGGTAAAGCCCTCCTCAAGCTCGATTGTCCGTGGGTCTAGCTTGACGTAGACAACGGCAACCTTCGGCTGTGGATAGACCTCAAGGCAGGCGAAGTTCTTTATGCGCTTGAACGCCGTATACAGCTTTAGTTCCTTGACCTGAACGTCGTCTCCAAGGCCGATGAGAAAGTCGCGAATGGCATCATGGAGATCGCGCAAAGCCGGGCTCGCTTGCGATAGGCGGTACGCCATACGGTATGTGGCATAAGGGTCTTCCGGATCTTCGTTCGAGGTGGCCACAGTGGTCTCGCCAGGAGTACTCTTTATGTCGGGTACGGCTGAAAATGTGTTTACCTTGGCCAGTTTCGGTGCGTGAACGAGTTCCAACATGAGCATAGATTCACCAAACTGCCGGTATCTTATCAACTCGATGTTCCGGGCGATCTGCTTTACGGCATGCTGGTCATAGCGGGTGAAATCCCCGGCGACGCAGAGCAGCCTTGGGGCCGAGAAATCGACATTCTTCGCAGCTTCAGGACCAAGCTTTTCCATGGCCAACCATTGAAATTCCTTTCGATGGTCGAGAAGCCAATCAAGGTAAAATAGACCTTGATTGATGACGTTCTCGTTCACCGCGCGCTTATACTCAATGATAACGGGACAATTGTCTTCATCGAGCCCCAACGTGTCGATGCGCCCGCCGTGGACCGGTCCCGTTGAGTGTTCCGTCGCTAGGAATCGAACACCTAACAGGGCTTCAAGGTTCGCCTCAAAGATATGTTGAAGCGATTTTTCGACCTGTATGGCAGAGCCGGCTAGTTCGTGAATCTGCCCTTGGGTGAATTGAAATAGTTTAATATCGCTCAAAAAAGTACCCGCCCAATAATTACTTGAAACAGACTGTCTTGAATTTCCAGCTCAATGTCCAGTTGTGGCAACCGCTAGCGAAACATTAGAGTCCCCTGTCGTCGACCGCTGGCCGTCATGCCTGACCGGCCGTCCTCGACCTCGCACCGCGCCCATCCTCACTGCGCCGCCTCGCTCTTCACCGCCCTCTTTCTCCGCACCGCCCGCTTCGGCTTCCTGGCACCCGTCAGTTCGTGCATCGCGTCCAGCTGCATCTGCTGCATTTCGGCCAGGCGGGTCCATTGGCGCGAGATGAGGTAGTCGAGTTTTTCGTGCAGATGGCGCACTTCGAGCTCGGCCTTGAGGTTGACGCGGTAGTCGTTGAAGGAGCGCAGGCGGTCCTTGGATTCCTGCCGCCTCTGGCTCATCATGATGATCGGCGCCTGGACGGCGGCAATGCAGGAAAGCAACAGGTTCAAGAGGATGAAGGGGTAGGGATCGAAGGCGCCCGCCATGCCGGCGAACAGGTTGATGCCGATCCACACCAGAAGCACGCCGGCAAACGAGATCAGGAACCACCAGCTGCCGCCGAAGGAAGCCATGTTGTCGGAGACGCGGTCGGCGAACGTCCGGTGCTCCTCGAACTCTTCCTCGGAGTTTTCGGAAATGGTGTCCTGCCTGGCGATCGATTCGACCACCTGGCGGTCGAGCTCGGAGAATTCGCCGTGTTCCTGCTGGAGCAGTTCCTCCATGTAGCGCATGCGGTAGCGGCCGAGTTCGGCGCGGGTGATGCGGGCGCCGGCCGGCAGGTCCGGATGATCGGAGCGAATGCGGTCGGCGAGGCTCGGGCGCAGCGTGTCGATGCGCACCAGATCGCGCTTGCGGAATTTGCGGCCCGATATCGCCGATGGTTTTTTCTTCGGCTTGCCGCGATGGGCGCCCGGAACGGACGGCTCCGAATCCGGCACGTCGGGCGTTTCGAGGTGCTCGTCCGAAGTCTGGTCGGCCTCGAGTTCACCGGTGGTCGGCGCCTCGAAATATTCGCCGCCGCTGTCGTTCTGATTGTCTGGCGGCTGCTCGGGTGTTTTCGGGACGGTGCTCATGGTGGGGGCTCCTGCTGCGGTGCTGGGCGGGACGATAAACAGAGGTGGCGGCGCATAGCCAGCGCGGGGCACGGATTTCGCGGGCCGGACAAGTGGTTTTGATCGGAGAAGGCGATGCGGCTGGCGGCGGCTCGCTCTTCGCGGGTTCAGGGCGGTGGAGGCATTCGAGATTGGCCGAAGCCTTCCAAACTTCGTCATCCACGGGCGGAGCGGGAGCGCAGCGACGCGGCGCAGACCCGAGGATGAACAAGCGATGAGGGTTTGCGCTGATCGCCTACCTTGCTCGAACGGCATTGCGAACCAGGGCGTACATGGCTGCGGGAGGGTGACGGCAACAAAAAACCGCCTTGCGGCGGGTCACTGGCGCGACTCAGCACCATGCTTGGATATGTAGCACAGTTGCCCTCACCGGGCAATGCGCCACGCGCAGCCGAGCGCGATGCTTGCTACCGGCAGCTCGCCCTTCGCAGGCTCCCTGCCCTTCGGGCGTTCAGCCCCTTCAAAAGGTCCACTGGACCTTTCGATCCGCCCGAAGGCGGACCGGGGCTTCACCGTTCGTCGTTCAAAAAGCCAAGCAATTGGCTTTTTGTCCGCTGCGCGGACCACTCCTCACTGCTCGGCGAACATCAGCCTGGTCTTGGTGTCGGCCATCGCGGGCGACAGACTGCGCTGGATCAGCGCTTCGACATGGTCGTTGCGCTGGCGGGCGCTGTCGGCGCCCATCACCACCACGATCAGATTGCGGCCGTCGGCATTGTAGGAGGTGACGATGTTGAAGCCCGAGGCCCTGATGTAGCCGGTCTTGATGCCGTCGACGCCGTGCACGCGGCCGAGCATGTCGTTGTGGCCGCGCACCAACCTGCCGCGGAACATGAAGTCGCTTTCGGAGAAATAGTGGAACTGCTGGGGAAACCGCCGATGCAGCGCCATGCCGAGTACCGCCATGTCGCGCGCGGTCGTCATCTGGCCATTGTCGGGCAGGCCGGACGCGTTGCGGAACGAGGTGCTGGTCATGCCGAGCTGGCGCGCCTTGGCCGTCATCATGGCGGCGAATTGATCCTCCGAGCCGCCGAGATATTCGCCGACCGCCACCGCCACGTCATTGGCCGATTTGACGACGATGGCGCGGATCGCGGAATCGACATCGATGGTCTCGCCGCGCCGGAAGCGCATCTTGGTCGGCGGCTGCGAGGCGGCATGGTCCGAAACCGGGATCTGCGTTTCCTTGGTGAGGCGGCCGGCGTCCAGCGCCTCGAACAGCAGATACAGCGTCATCATCTTGGTCAGCGAGGCCGGATAGCGCTGCGCCGTCGAGTTGACCTCGAACAGCTGCTTGCCGGTCCCGGCGTCGACGACGATGGCGGCATATTTCTGCGGCGGCGCCGGTACCGCCAATATGGCGTCCGGCGGCGTCACGGTCGTGCAGCCGGCAAGCAGCAGCAACAGGCCAAGGACCGCAAAAAAGCGCTGGATAAGCGGAAGGGGACGCAGGTGGGGCAAGGGCAAGTCTGTTCGGTCAAGCTGCTGCTGAGATAAGGCGAAGCTAACGTAACGCGTCAGCTGCGTCCATTTGGTTAATGGAGGTTAGCCCCAGGATTGTCGAGGCCGCGCAGGACCTGGTTCCTCCGAAAAGCGCCCCGAAACGGCCTGTTTCCCGTGTCTTTCCTTGCCAAAACCACGTTTCCTGTGGGAAGTCGTGGTATCTGGCGGCTTGGGGGCGTGGCATGATTGACATCGGGGCCGGGGGCGCGGCGCCCTCGCTTATCAGGGCATCGCTCAGCCGCACCGGCAAATGGGCCGGCAGCGTCGCCTTTATCGGAGGTGCGGTTTCCGATATCCTCAATCCGCTGGCGCCGTTCGCCGCCTATATCGCGCTGGTCGCCTCGGTGGCTGCCGTCATCATCGCCATTGCCATAGTGCTCAGGCTGGTGCTGGCGGCCAAGGCGCTGCCGGCCTTGATCTTCGCCACAAGCGCTGCCGCCGTCGCCGGCGGCGTCTACGGCCTGCAACAGCAGACCAACGCACAGAACGGAGTGATCGCCAGCCTGGTGCCGGCCATCGCCGGGCTGCAGCAGTCGCTGGGCATCGTTTCGGCCAAGGTGGCCAAGATCGAGCAGACGGTCACGCAGACGCAGAAGACGGTCGAAGCGGTCAAGCAGTCGACCGACACGGTGGTGAAGAAGACCGACGAAATCGCCAACGCCCAGCAGCAGCAGACGCAGCAGACCGCGCAGGTGCAGAAGACCACCGAAGAGGTGAAGAAGCAGACCGAGACGCTGGCCGCCGGCCAGGCGCAGCAGCAGGCTCAGACCGAGAAGCTGCAGGCGACGACGCAGCAGATCGCCGCCTCGATCGACACCATCGCCAAGGGCTTTGCCGCCCTTGCCGCGCAAGGCGGGGCGATCGCCGAGCCGAAGCGGCCGGACGAGTTCTACCACAATGCGCGGGTCTACGAGCTTTCCGGCGACATGCTCAACGCGCGGCGCTCGTATCTCGCCTTTGCCGGTTTCGATGTCGATGCCATCGACCCCTACACGCGCTTTGCCACGCTGCTTCGGGTGCAGGACGGCAAGGCCGGCGCCCGCGAGGTGTTCGGCGCGCTTGCCGACAAGGGCAAGGCGCTGTCGATCAAGCTGGTGCATATCCAGCAATTCGACGACGCCCAGCGCCTCGACAAGCTCAACGCTTTCCTCACGGCCAATGCGGATTTCGCGCCGGCCTATTTCCTGTTGGCGCAGGAGTTCTCGGAAGACCGCCTCGGCGCCCAGACGCTGGCCGACAAGCGCAACGAGGCCAAGGCGCTGACCAGATTCGTGTCCTACGAAAAGGATGGCGGGCTGCTCAAATATTTCGTCGACCAGACGCAGTTGGCCGACTGGCTGGACCGCAGCCGCAGCCGGCTGGCAGCCCTCGGCGACGTGCTCGACCCTGCCCGCTTCGTGCCTTCGCTGACGCCGATGCGCTCCAACCAGGGCTGGTCGATGACCATCTCGCTGCCGGAGCCGGCGACTGGCATCTCGTGGCGCATGGGCGAGACCGGCCCGTTCACCGACACCGGTTTCCTGGCGCTCAACGACCAGACCACCGGCAAGCCGATGCCCAATCCGAGCTTCGAGATGCCCGACAGCACCGTGGCCGGGACCATCGCCATCAAGTATCTCGACATAAGGGGCCGCGAAACCGGCCCGTTCGATATCCGCTTCGACCCGGAGGCAGCGCTTCAGCAAGGCAACAAGCAGATCCTCGACCAGTTCTGGACGTCGTGGATCGCCTTCGACTCCGGCGGCAACCACGGCCTGGTCTATTTCACCCAGATGCTGTCCTACCGCTGCGCCATCAAGGAGGTGCATTACAGCCTGAACGGTGCCGCGCTCGACAAGTCGCTCGAGATACCGCCTTGCGACAAGAAAGACCCTTACGCCATCCCCTACGACGCCAAGGGCTATTTCAAGGTCGCCGACAGCGTGAAATCGATGTCGGTGCAGGTCACCTACACCGACGACACCAAGTCGCCCGTGCGGGAATACAAGCGGCAGTAGAGGGGGCGGTGCCATTCCCCTCTCCGTCTCGGCTTCGCCGAGCCACCTCTCCCCACTTTCGTGGGGCGAGGAACCGCCAACTTCGAAAGGCCAGTCTTGCAGAACTTGGGTTCCTCGCCCCCGCAAAGCGGGGGAGAGGTGCCTCGCGCAGCGAGGCGGAGCGGGGGCAGCGCCGACGTTCGGCGATCAGTCGCCACCCTCCTTTTGATACGAAATGCCCGACATCAAGCTTGCGCAACCGGCGCCGAAGGGGTTCTGTTTGCGCCTTCAGAATCGGTGAGAGCGCAATGACTGTCAGCACCATCAAGGCCAGGAATATTTCGGTTTCGCTCGACCTCACCGTCGGCCACATCGCCGACATGGTCGTCGAGGGCGGCGGGCGGCAATTAAGGCCGCTGCACCGCGCACCGTGGGTAGACGCTGGCGAGACGCTGCCGGATGATCTGCCGGAAGGCACAGTCCGGCTGTCCGGCGATTTTCTCTGCGCGCCGTTTTCACGCAGCGATGTCGAGGAGGCGCCGCTGCATGGCTGGCCGGCCAACAGCGCCTGGGATGTCGTCGAGAGTGCCGCAACGGAAGATGGCTGGCGTGCGGTCTACCGACTGCGGCACAAGGTGATGGGCGCTTCAGTCGACAAGATCCTGACGCTGCGCGACGGCCATCCCTTCCTCTACCAGGAGCATGTGTTTTCCGGCGGCCATGGCGCGATCTCGGTCGCCCATCACCCGATGACGGCGATGACGGGCGGCGGCAGGCTGGCCTTTTCGCCGAAGCGGTTCGCCGCGACGCCGGACGATCCGCTGGAGCCGGATCCAGCACGCGGCCGCTTCATGCTGGGTTACCCGGGTCGATCCGCCGATCTCACCCATTTTCCCGCCGCCGGCGGCGGCACGCTCGACCTGACGGAATATCGTATGGGCGACCGCCGCGAGGATTTCCTGACGCTGGTCGAGGCCGATCATGGCGGGCCGGGCTGGACCGCCCTGGCGCGTGGGGCCGAACAGGACCTGGTTCTGGTGCTGAAGAACCCCTCCGAGCTGCCGATCACCATGCTATGGTTCAGCAACGGCGGACGCGACTACGCGCCCTGGAGCGGCCGCCACCGCGGCGTGCTCGGCATCGAGGACGGCCGCACGGCGATAGGCCATGCCGCCTCGATCGGTGACAACTGGCTGACGCGCGAAGGCGTGGCGACCGCCTTTGCGCTTGGCGCAGGCCGCAGCGTTTCCTTTCGCCATATAATCGGCGCCATGCCGCTGTCCGGCGGCGAGCCGCCGCAGGCGATCACGACGGCGGATGGCCGTATGCGGCTGGCAGCCGGCAGCTCGTCCTGGGAGGTTCCCTTCGACAGCGACTTCCTGCGCATAGGGCGAACGGCGGCAGCTTGAGTGGATGGCTTCCTGTTTGTTCTCAAGGAACGCTGGCGCGCAAATCCCGGTTTGAAATTTCCGCCTGCTGCCGACAAGATGCCGTGATTATGGTTATCCTGGCGATCATGCAGGCCAGAGAGAGGCTCCAATGTCCGAAATCGCCCATCTCGCCGCCACCATCTTCAAGCGTGCCGGCAAGGCAAGCCGCTTCATCGTCGCCATTGCCGGGCCGCCTGGCGCCGGCAAGTCGACGCTGTCGGCGAGGCTGCGTGAGCTGCTGCCAGAAGGCACTTCGGAGGTCGTGCCGATGGACGGCTTCCACTATGACGACGCCGTGCTCGAGCGGCGCGGCCTGCGCGCGCGAAAGGGTGCGCCGGAAACCTTTGACTTTGCCGGTTTTGAAGCCCTGCTTAAGCGCATCCGGGCCGGCGAACCCGATATCGCCATACCGGTCTTCGATCGCAGCCTTGAACTGTCGCGCGCCGCCGCCTCGATCGTCGCCGCCGAGACCAAGTTCATCCTGGTCGAGGGCAATTACCTGCTGCTCGACGAGGAACCGTGGTCGCGGCTGGCGCCGCTGTTCGATTTCTCGATCTTCGTCGACGTGCCGCGTGACGAGCTCGAGCGCCGCCTGCTGGAGCGCTGGCATGGGCACGGCCGCTCCGATGAGGATGCGCGCGCCTGGATCGCCTCAAACGACATGCCCAACATCGACCGGGTTATCGCTCGCCGCCGCGCTGCCGACCTGGTGATCGGCCTTTCCGCTTGATTCTACGGATTGCGCAAGGGGAACCTTAAGACTTTCAGGCCGTTATCGCGGACAAGGCAATTCTGCCAAGAAGGGAGTCCGTCCGATGGCACAGAAGGCAAGAAAGCCCGCGCCCTCCAAGGGCAAGGCAACCCAATCCAAGGCAGGCGCCGGCCCGGCAACCACGGCGCGTTCCAAGGATACCAAGCCGGCCTTCGGCAAGGCAGCGCCGAAGAAAGTGGTGCCGGCCGCCGCGAAAGCCGCGCCGAAAACCGCAAAGCCCAAGAAACCGGCAGGCGCTGACGGTTCTATTTCGAGCAGCGCATTGCGTACGGTCAAGGCTGCGGCCAATGTGGCTGCAGGCGCCGTCGTCGCCGCCGCCAGGGGTACTGCATCGCTTGCAGCATCCGTGGTGGGCAAGGGCGATTCGAAAGCCAAGGCGAAGTAGAGCCTTCTCAAAGCTCGCAGGTTTGGGGGTCAGGCTCTGGCCGGGATGGTCAGGCCCTTCTGCACGGCAGGCCGCGCCAGGCCGCGTTCCAGCCACGCCGCCACATTGGTGAAATCGTCGAAACCGACGAGGTCGCGCGCTTCGTAGAAGCCGATCAGGTTTCGTACCCAGCCGAGCAGCGAGATATCGGCAATAGTGTAGTCATTGCTCATGATCCATTTGCGGCCCTTCAGCCTACCATCGAGGACGCCGAGCAGCCGCCGCGATTCATCGCGATAGCGCTCCAGCGGGCGCTTGTCGGCAATCTCGCGGCCGGCGAATTTGTGGAAGAAACCGACCTGGCCGAATATCGGCCCGACCGAGGCCATCTGGAAGAACACCCACTGGATGGTCTCGTAGCGACGCGCCGCATCCACGGGCATGAGCAGGCCGGTCTTTTCGGCGAGGTAGAGCAGGATGGCGCCGGATTCGAACAGGCCGATCGGCTTGCCGTCCGGACCGTTCGGGTCGATGATCGCCGGGATCTTGCCATTGGGATTGAGCGAGAGGAATTCCGGCGTCCAGCTTTCATTCTTGCTGATGTTGATCAGATGCGGCTCGTAGGGCAGGCCGAGTTCTTCCAGGGCGATCGATATCTTCACGCCGTTCGGCGTTGTCGCCGAGTACAGCTGGATCCGGTCCGGATGTTTGGCTGGCCAGCGCGTTGCAATCGGAAAGGCGGACAGGTCGGCCATGGGAAACTCCTGAATGGGGATTCGCGCCGAGCGGCACGGTTTGGCGGGGGCGGCCAAGAATTAGACGCGCCAAACGGCACGATCAATATGGCGATGAACGTTTCGCCGTGCACCGACAGTCAACTCCGGGACGACCGGGATCGCCCCGGGTAGTTGTAACGGCCATGCAGGATCAGACGGCCTTGAAGGCCAGCACGGCATTGGTGCCGCCGAACGCGAAGCCGTTGCTGATCGCGGTGCGCACCTTGCGCTCGCGCGCCACATTCGGCGTGACGTCGAGATCGCAATCGGGATCGGCCTCGCGAAAATTGGCCGTCGGCGGCACGATGCCTTCGCGGATCGCCATCACGCAGGCGATCATCTCGAGCGCGCCCGATGCGCCGAGGCAATGGGCATGCATCGACTTGGTCGACGACATCGAAAGCTTGTAGGCATGGTCGCCGAAGACGCGCTTGATCGCCGCCGTCTCGATCTGGTCGTTGGCCTTGGTACCGGTGCCGTGGGCATTGAGGTAGTCGACATCCTCGGGATTGAACCCGGCGTCGGCCAGGCAGGCGCGCATGGCGGCCGTCGGTCCTTCGATGGTCGGCGCGACAATGTCGGACGCGTCGGCGGAAAGGCCGGCGCCGGCGATCTCGGCAAGAATGGTGGCGCCGCGCGCCATGGCGTGTTCGTAGCTCTCCAGCACCGCCATGCCGGCACCTTCGCCAATCGACAGGCCCTGGCGATCGGCCGAAAATGGCCGGCAGGTGTCCGGTGCCAGAACCCGCAGCGCTTCCCAGCCCTTCAGGACGCCCCAGACCAGCGGCGCATCGGTGCCGCCGGCAACCATCACGTCGGCGCGGCCGAGCCTGATCTGGTCGACGGCCGAGGTAATGGCGTGATTGGACGACGAGCAGGCCGAGGTGACGCCGAAGACCGGCCCGCGCAGGCCGAGATTCATGCTGACATGACCAGAGGCGGCACTTGGCATCACCTTTGGCACGGTGAAGATGCCGGCGCGATTCCTGCCCTCGATCAGGATGGCGCGATAGTTCTCCTCGATCGCTTCCCAGCCGCAGACGCCGACACCGACGACGGTGCCCATCCGATAGGTGGTGGCCTCATTCGAAACCAGGCCGGACTGCTGCATGGCTTCCCTGGCCGCGATCGTCGCCAGCAGGCTGAAGCGGTCCATCGATACGGTCTGCTTGCGGTCGATGCCGTGATCGGGAAGCGTCTTGATTTCGCAGCCGACCTTGACCTTCAAATCATGCAGCTGCGGACTTGTGATCTGGCCTATGGCCGAGCGGCCGGCGCGCATCTCGTTCCAGATCGCAGGTGCGCTGGTGCCGAGCCCGCAAATGCCGCCCATGCCGGTAATGACGACGCGCTGCCGCATTCAGTTCAGGCTTTTTTCGCGATCAGAGCGCGGACAGCTTCGACCATATCGCCGACATTCTTCAGATTGCTCCAGGCGTCGACCGTGTTCATCTCGATCTCGATGCCATACTCTTCCTCAAGATCGAAGATGATCTCGGTCAGCTCGAGCGAATGGATACCAAGCGAGGTCAATTCGGTGTTGGTGGTGATTTCCTCGCCACCCGGCTCGGCATGAGCCTTGATCTTCGCGATGATATCCGTTGCCAGCTGGTCGGCCATTCGGTTTCTTCCCCACTGTGTCGCGTTTCCCGACGCCAACTGAGCAGCGCCCCTATTCTCCTGGTATCAAGCCGCCGTCGTCGTTTTATACCCCCGCCAAGCGCTCTGTGACCGTACCAAGGTGGTTCCCTCTATAGAAACCGAAACGTTGTCAAGCAACAAGCTATATCGAACTCCATATCGACAAAGCCGCCGGAGTGCTTAACGTGCAGGCATGGATACGGCCGAACATGGCGGGATTTCGACGCAGCGCGTTGCGGGCGTGGCGCGGCTTTCCTGCGCACTCAGTGACGGTCGCACGCGCCTGCGGCGCCTCTATCAGGACGGTGCCGCCAAAATAAGGATGCCGGCCGTCGCGGCCGATCCGCTCGAAGCGGTGCTGATCAACACCGCCGGCGGGATGACCGGCGGCGACCGGATCGCCTGGGACGTGGTTGTCGGCACGGCCGCATCGGCATCGATCACGACCCAGGCTTGCGAGAAGATCTATCGGGCGGCATCCGATCGTGCCGAGGTGCGGGTCAATTTGTCGGTCGGTGAAAACGGCCGCATCACCTGGCTGCCGCAGGAAACCATCGTCTTCGACCGGGCGGCCTTTGCCCGTAAGCTCGACGTCGAGCTTGCCGCCGGCGCCGAGGCGCTGGTGCTGGAAGCCACCGTCTTCGGCCGCTTGGCGATGGGCGAACGTGCCACGCACGGCAATTTTCAAGACCGCTGGCGTGTGCGCCAGGAGGGATCCCTCATTCATGCCGAGGATTTCCGCATCGGACCCGATATCGCCGCAACGCTTGACCGCCCGGCGGTTGCCAGTGGCGCGATCGCGATGGCGACGCTGCTGCTGGTTTCGCCGCGGGCCGAAGCGCTGCTCGAACCGGTTCTGGAGATCGTCGGCGACCAAGGCAGCGCCAGCGTCTGGAGCGTCAAGAAATCTGGCAAGCTTCTTGCGAGGCTCTACGCCGGGGATAGCTACCGGCTGCGCCAGCGGCTGGTTCCACTCGTCGAATTGCTCAACGGAAGGGCGGGGTTGCCCAAATTATGGTCACTGTAGGCCTGTCGCTACCAGCCTGGGAAAACGCATGAACCTGACGCCGAGGGAAAAGGACAAGCTGCTGATCGCCATGGCGGCGATCGTGGCGCGCAAACGGCTCGAACGCGGCGTGAAGCTCAACCATCCGGAAGCGATCGCGCTGATCACCGACTTCGTCGTCGAGGGTGCCCGCGACGGCCGCCCAGTCGCCGACCTGATGGAGGCCGGCGCCCATGTCGTCACCCGCGCGCAAGTCATGGAAGGCATCGCCGAGATGATCCACGACGTGCAGGTCGAGGCGACATTTCCCGACGGCACCAAGCTGGTGACCGTGCACGAACCGATACGGTGAGGAGGAAAAGATGCTTGAGCTGCGCCCCAATTGCGAATGCTGCGACAAGGGCTTGCCGCCGGAGGCAACGGATGCGTTGATCTGCACCTTCGAGTGCACCTTTTGCGCCGACTGCGTGGAGCATGTGCTGGGCGGCATCTGCCCCAATTGCGGGGGCAATTTTTCGGCACGGCCGATCCGCCCGGCGGCGATGCTGAAGAAATACCCTGCCTCGACCAAACGCGTTCTCAAGGCCGAAGGCTGCGGCCCTCGCAAGGCTGCTTGAACACCGCGCCCCTTAACCAGAAGGCATTTCGATGATCCCTGCTCCGATGAAACGCGCTTCGCTTTCCACAATTCCACTTCTTGCGGCGTCCATGCCGGCCTATGCCCATGTCGGCATCGGCACGACCTCCTCCTTCACGGCCGGCTTCATGCACCCGCTCACCGGTCTCGATCACATGACCGTGATGATCGCGGTCGGACTGTGGGCAGCGCTCAAGGGCGGCAAGGCGGTTCTTGCCTGGCCGGCGGCCTTTGTCGGCGTCATGCTGGCCGGCGGCGCGCTCGGCATGCTGCATATGCCCCTGCCCTTCGTCGAACCGGGCATTCTGGCATCGGTCGTGGTGCTCGGGCTGCTGGTGACCCTGGCGGTCGATCTCCCGGTCTCGGCAGGCATTGCCATCATCGGCCTGTTCGCGCTGTTGCATGGCCACGCCCATGGCACCGAAATACCGGAGAATGCCGGCGGGCTCGAATACATGGCTGGCTTTGCCATCGCCACCGCGCTCCTGCATGCCACCGGCATCGCCGCCGGGCTCGGTCTCGGCAGCCGGTCCCGTGGCCTGTCCCGCGCTGCCGGTGCCGCTTGCGCGGCGATCGGTATCGGCCTCGTTTTCGGTGTGCTGTGAAGATGATCCCGGGCGAAATCATCACAGCGGGTGGCGACATCGAACTGAACAAGGGCCTGCCGACGATCACCTTGAAAGTGGCCAATAGCGGCGACCGGCCGATCCAAATCGGCAGCCACTATCATTTCTTCGAGACCAATGAGGGTCTGAAGTTCGACCGCGAGCGTGCCAGAGGCATGCGCCTCGACATCGCCGCCGGCACGGCCATGCGCTTCGAGCCGGGACAGGAGCGCGACGTGACGCTGGTGCCGCTTGGCGGCAAGCGCGAGGTCTACGGATTTCAGCAGAAGGTGATGGGCAAGCTGTGAGATCTGCCAGCGCGGTCAGCTCAGTTCGACGGCTTGGCCGCGGCATAGATGACGACCTTTCCGGGATCGTCGAATTCGACGGCGAGGACATCCTGCACAAGCACGCGCCGCGACTCGATTGCATTGAACAAGAGCGCGTTGGCCTCGATCTCCTTGCGCAGTTCGGTAATGTCGTCCTGATGCTGCTTGATCTTGCTCTCGATTACCGCCGGTGGGCCGCCTTCGGTGCGCGCGGCGTCGGTCAGGAATACGATATCGACCTTGTCGAGCTTGGAGGTCTTGCGCACCAGGCCGATGTTTTCACGCGTCCGGTCGATGGCCGTGTTGACGTTTCCGGCTTCGGCCGTGGTCTTGGCCTCTTCCTGCTTGACCTCCGAGCCGACAATGCGGTTGACGGTCTCCGTGCTTTCAAGACCCTGCGCCTTCAGGCCGGCAACAGGATCGGCCGCCGCCAGCAACGCCATTGCGGCGACGGCCTGCAACCGTCTTTGGGCGGGAAAAGGAGTGATCGCCATCGCTCGCTCCTGAGGGAATTCGTTTCGGGACGCGGTCTAGCGCGAGAACAAAACGAATCCCGCCCGGCGAAGGTTCCCGTCCCGATGCGGCCGGCGGACCGAATGCCGGCCCACCCAGCCCGTCTGTCAGCTGGCCTTCTTGGTAATCAGGGTCAGCGCGCCATTGGGTTCCATGCTGGCGGCGACGACCTGCGCCGAGCTGAGCCCTTTGGCTTCCAGCGCGGACTTCACCTTGGGCGTGGCGTCGATCGAGCTGCGCAGTTTCTTCAAGCCGGCGTCGCCACGCTGGGCGATGACCTGGTTGACCTGCGTCTGCGTGTCCTTTGGCAGTTCCGTGATGTCGACGATGTTGACGCTCTGGATCGTCGGTACGGCCGGCTGGGGGGTGGCCGGAGCAGGCGTGGTCGGCGCCGGAGTTGGCTGCTGCGCGGGTTGCTGCTGGGCACTGGCGGCGCCCGCCAGCATCAGGGTAGCGGCAGCGGCAAGAACTATGGTTTTGCGCATGGATTTTCCTTTCCATCGATTGGCAAACGGTCGTTTTGGGGTGACCCCCTAACCTCAAACGCCAAATGGGATCAGAAGGTGTCGCCCAGTGGGTCATTGCGTGACCATTGGATGGCAGCAATGTGCCGGACTTCAATCAAACTGCATTTCGGCAAACTACATTTCGGCAAACCGCATTTTGGGAGCAATCGCTGATGGCCAGAATTACCCGTGCCGCCTATGCGCAGATGTACGGCCCGACGGTCGGCGACAAAGTGCGGCTTGCCGACACGGAACTGTTCATCGAGGTCGAGAAGGACCTCACCATCCATGGCGAAGAAGTGAAATTCGGCGGCGGCAAGGTGATCCGCGACGGCATGGGCCAGAGCCAGGTTTCGCGGGCGCAAGGCGCCGTCGACACTGTCATCACCAACGCACTGGTGGTCGATGCCGGCGCCGGCATCTTCAAGGCCGATATCGGGCTCAGAGACGGGCGGATTGCGGCAATAGGCAAGGCCGGCAATCCGGACACGCAGGACGGCGTCACCATCATCATCGGCCCTGGCACCGAGATCATCGCCGGCGAAGGCAAGATCCTGACCGCCGGCGGCTTCGACGCGCATATCCACTTCATCTGCCCTCAGCAGATCGAGGAAGCGCTGATGAGCGGCATCACCACCATGCTCGGCGGCGGCACGGGCCCCGCGCATGGCACGCTCGCCACCACCTGCACGCCGGGCCCATGGCACATGGCTCGCATGATCCAGTCCTTCGATGCCTTCCCGATGAACATCGGCCTGTCAGGCAAGGGCAACGCGTCCTTGCCCGCGGCACTCGAGGAAATGGTGCTGGGCGGTGCCTGCTCGCTGAAGCTGCACGAGGACTGGGGCACGACGCCGGCGGCCATCGACTGCTGCCTGTCGGTTGCCGACGCATACGACGTGCAGGTGATGATCCACACCGACACGCTGAACGAATCCGGCTTTGTCGAAAACACCGTCGCCGCCATCAAGGGCCGCACCATCCACGCCTTCCACACCGAGGGTGCCGGCGGCGGCCATGCGCCCGACATCATCAAGGTTTGCGGCTTGCCGAACGTCATCCCGTCCTCGACCAATCCGACGCGGCCGTACACGGTCAACACGCTGGCCGAGCATCTCGACATGCTGATGGTTTGCCATCATCTGTCGCCGTCGATCCCCGAAGACATCGCCTTTGCCGAAAGCCGCATCCGCAAGGAGACCATCGCGGCGGAGGACATCCTGCACGACATCGGCGCCTTCTCGATCATCTCTTCCGACAGCCAGGCCATGGGCCGTGTCGGCGAAGTGGCGATCCGCACCTGGCAGACCGCCGACAAGATGAAGCGACAACGCGGATCGCTGGCGCAGGAAACCGGCAACAACGACAATTTCCGCGTCCGCCGCTACATCGCCAAATACACGATCAATCCGGCCATCGCGCATGGGCTGTCGAAGGATATCGGGTCGATCGCGGTCGGAAAACGCGCCGACCTGGTGTTGTGGAACCCGGCCTTCTTCGGCGTCAAACCGGATATGGTGCTGATCGGCGGCATGATCGCCGCCGCTCCGATGGGCGACCCCAACGCCTCGATCCCGACCCCGCAGCCGATGCACTACCGGCCAATGTTCGGCGCCTATGGCAAGGCGAGGACCAACTCGTCGGTGACCTTCGTTTCGAAGGCAGCGCTCGAATCCGGCCTGCACGGCAGGCTTGACGTCGACAAGCAGTTCGTCGCCGTCGAAAACACCCGCGGCGGCATCGGCAAGCATTCGATGGTGCTCAACGACGCCACGCCGCATATCGAGGTCGACCCGGAAACCTACGAGGTCCGCGCCGACGGCGAATTGCTGACTTGCGAGCCGGCAACGGTGCTGCCGATGGCGCAGAGGTATTTTCTGTTTTAGGATTGGTGCGCCTGCGAAGTATCGGACCCCATCATGGATGAGCAAAAGAAACTTGCCTTGATTTCGAGAATGGGCGCGCTGCAAAAATACAATGGCGGCGTTGCTCCCCTCACTATGCCACTTGTTACATTGGAAGAATATTTCGATGGAGCTGAAGGTGAAGCCGGATTGCTGTGCAACAGTCCGGAAGCGCTGAACAATGATACGGTTCTGGCCACATTTCAGTCGATACGGAAAAGGCCTGAAGTTCATGACGTCCGGATAGCCATCGTGCAGTGTGATGATGGAGAATGGCCGTTCTCTGACAAGGTCGTCATCACAACGCGCGTCAGCGAAGAACATGTGACTGGCTGGCTGCCATCAGGCTTTGAGCCGGACGAGACCTGGGAGGGAGATGTCGATCACCTACCCGCCGAGCAGGTTGAAATTCCGGTCGGTTACCGAAAGCTATGGCTCTGGTATGACTAGCCGCGACTTTCCAAGCAGTTCGTAGAACAGACAAATGGCCACCGAAATCGCGTCAGCCCACGACATCTTCCCGCACATCCGCATCGTCATGGGCATGGTGATCGGGCTTGGCGTCGCCCGCCTGCTGTCGGGCGTGGCGCGCATCGTCCAGCACCCTGGCCAGTACCGGCTCTATACGGTGCATCTGGCCTGGGTCGCCTCGGTGCTTTTGATGCTGGTGCATTTCTGGTGGTGGGAGTTCGGTCTCTACGCAATTGAGACGTGGACCTTCGGCAAGTACCTGTTCATCATCTTCTATGCGATCACGCTGTTCCTGCTCTGCGCCCTGCTGTTTCCGGATTCGATGCTGGATTACACCAGCTACGAGGATTTCTTCTATTCGCGCCGGGCCTGGTTCTTCGGCCTGCTGGCGGCGACCTACCTGCTCGATGTGATCGACACGCTGCTGAAAGGGCCGGAGCATTTCGCCCGCTTCGGCAACGAGTACCTGTTCCGCACGCCGGTCTTCGTCGCGCTCTGCATGGTCGCGATCCTGGTGCGCGACAGCCGCTTCCACATCGCCTTTGTCGCGGCTGCGCTCATTTATCAGATATCGTTCATCCTGCGGCTCTTCGACACCATCGTCTGAGCGGACGCGATGGTCTAGGTTGCTCGGGAAAGGCAGGTTTCAACCATGTACAAGGTCGTCGGATCGCGTGGGTCCCGGGTCAGCCGCGTTCTCTGGATGCTCGAGGAACTCGGGCAGGCCTATGAATTCGTCGAGGTCAAGCTGCGCTCGCCGGAAGCCTATGCGCTCAACCCGTCGGGCAAGGTGCCGATCCTGATCGATGGCGAGCTGACAGTGACGGATTCGGCGGCGATCTGCGTCTATCTCTCAGACAAACATGCGGACATGGGCATGGGGACCAACCCGGGCCTCGCCGGTCGCGCCGAGATGGATTCCTGGATGCATTTTGCCCAAAGCGAGTTCGAGGCGCCGCTGTGGAACAAGCTGCGCCATCGCTTCCTGCTGCCGAAGGACGTGCGGGTCGATGTCGGCCCTGCGGCCGCCTACGATTTTGCCTCGGAGCTCAAAGCGCTGGACCGGCGGCTGGGCGACCGGCCCTTCGCGCTGGGCGACCGGTTCTCGGCTGTCGACGTGCTGCTCGGCGATATTGGCGGCTGGGCCCGCGCCGGCCGGTTCCCGATCGAATCCGACCGCATCAACGCCTATTTCGACCGCGTACTGGCGCGGCCTGCCCGCGCAAGGGCGCAAGCAAATGGGGGATCCATGAAATGAAGCTCAACCTCAACACCGACTTCACCAAATTCCCGCGTGCCGTCTCGGTGCTGTCCGCCGACAAAGCCGGAACCATCACGCCATCCGGGCAGGCCGTGCTCGCCCATGACGAGCGGCATCTGCGCCGTCGAGCCATCCAACTTGCCGACGGCAGTAAGGTGCTGGTCGACCTGCCTGAGCCCGTCGCCCTGAACGATGGCGACCGGCTGGTGCTGGAGGATGGCGGCCACATCGAGATCATCGCGGCGCCGGAAGACGTCTATGATATCCGGGCTCGTGACACCGTGCATCTGGCCGAGCTGGCCTGGCATATCGGCAACCGTCATCTCGCGGCCAGCATCGAGGCCGGGCGCATCCTCATCCTGCGCGACCATGTCATCAAGGCGATGCTGGAAGGGCTCGGCGCCACGGTGACCGACGTTTCCGAGCCGTTCAAGCCGGTGCGCGGCGCCTATTCCGGCCATGGGGGGCAAAGCCACGATCACGGCCATGCGCATGCCCATAGCCACGCGGAAGCGCATTCCCACTCACATGGCGAATCGCATGCCCATTCGCACGGTCACGACGGCCACCACCACGACCATGACTGACCAGCCTTCGAACATCGCCCTGCTGCGGCTGATGGCGTGGTTGTCTCCGGCCTTTCCGGTCGGCGGCTTCTCCTACAGCCATGGCCTCGAGCGTGCGGTGCATGATGGACTGATCATCGACAGCGAAAGCCTTGCCGCCTGGCTGGAAACGCTGGTCGAGATGGGCTCCGGCTGGAACGACGCGGTGCTGTTCGCCGAGAGCTGGCGCCGCGCGCGCAACGCCGGTGATCTCGTTGACATAGCCGCACTTGCCGAAGCGCTCGCCGGCTCGCGCGAACGCCACACCGAGACGATGCTGCAGGGTGCGGCCTTCCTCAAAGCGGCAGCAGCCTGGCCAAATCCCGTTCTCCAGCGTTTGCCAGCCGAATGCGCCTATTGCGTCGCCGTCGGCGCCATTGCCGGCGGCAATTCAATTGCACTTCGGGATGCGCTGTCCGCGTTCCTGCAGACCTTCTTCTCCAACCTCGTCCAGGCCGCGATCCGGCTCGGCGTCGTTGGCCAAAACAGGGCAACCACCCTGCTTGCCGGCTTCGAGCCGCTGGCCGTTGCGACCGCAGCCCGCGCCGGGCGCTCGACATTGGACGATCTCGGCGGCTGCGCCTTCGTCTCCGACGTCATGGCGATGAAGCACGAAACCCAGTATTCGCGATTGTTCCGCTCATGATCATCCTCGCCTTCGCGCTTTCGACCGTTCTGCTGCTGATCACCGCACTGCATGTCTATTGGGGCATTGGCGGCATCTGGCCGGGTAAGGATGCGGCCTCCTGCGCCCACGCCGTGGTCGGCTTTCGCGGCGTCGACGAGATGCCGACGCCGTTCGCCAGTTTCGCCGTTGCCGCGTGCCTATGCCTGGCGACGCTATGGCCGCTGGCGCTTGAAGGCGTCTTTGCCTCGCCGTTTCCCAGGGAAGGCCTCGCCGCCACGTCGCTGCTCATCGGACTGGTCTTCCTTGGACGCGGCATTGCCGGCTTCACGCCGTGGTGGCGGCGCTTGACGCCGGAACAGCCTTTCGCGCGGCTCGATGTCCGTTATTATTCGCCGCTGTGCCTGCTGATCGGGCTCGGCTTTGCCATCCTCGCCATCACGGAGTTTCCCGCATGACACAGACAAATGGCCCGCTGCGCGTCGGCATTGGTGGTCCGGTCGGTTCGGGCAAGACGACGCTGACGGAGAAGCTGTGCAAGGCACTGCGCGACGAATTCTCGATCGCCGTCGTCACCAACGACATCTACACCAAGGAAGATGCCATGATGCTGGCGCGGCTGCAGGCCTTGCCCGAGGATCGCATCATGGGCGTCGAGACCGGCGGTTGCCCGCATACCGCGATCCGCGAGGATGCCTCGATCAATCTGCAGGCGATCGCCGAGATGAACCGGAAGTTTCCGGATCTCGACATCGTCTTCATCGAATCCGGCGGCGATAACCTCGCCGCCACCTTCTCGCCCGATCTCGCCGACCTGACGCTCTATGTCATCTCGGTCTGCCAGGGCGAGGAAATCCCGCGCAAGGGCGGGCCGGCGATCACTCGCTCCGATTTCCTGGTGATCAACAAGAGCGATCTCGCACCCTACGTGAACGTCAACCTCGATGTCATGGAGAGCGACGCCGGCCGCATGCGCGGCAAGCGGCCGTTCGGCTTCACCGACCTGTCGCGCGGCAAGGGGCTGCAGGAGGTGATCGATTTCATCGTCGAGCATGGCGGCTTGCGGGCCGGCGCCGCTGCCAGCACCGCAGCGTGAGATAGCCATCGCTGCACCAACCATAACCGGTTGCGGGCATGGGCTGGCCACGGCATTCTTGGCAAAACCGGAGGATTTTTCGATGAGCATCGCCCGCCTGCAGAAGGAAACGCTGATCAACCTGCCCTTTTGTGAGGAGCGCGTCGATCTCGCCTGTGCCTTTCGTTGGACGGCGCGGCTCAACATGCACGAGGCGGTGGCCAATCATTTCTCGCTGGCCGTCAATGATGCCGGCACGCAGTTCCTGATGAACCCCAACCAGGTGCATTTCTCGCGCATAAAGGCGAGCGACCTTTTGATGATCGACGCCAACGACCCGGATACGCTCTCCGGCCCCAACGCACCCGACCCGACGGCGTGGGGGCTGCACGGCGCCATCCATCGCAATGTGCGCCACGCGCGCTGCGTCATGCATGTGCACTCGATCCACGCCACGGTGCTGGCGTCGCTGGCCGACTCCCGCCTGCCCCCGATCGACCAGAATTCGGCGATGTTCTTCAATCGTCATGTCGTCGACGCGCATTATGGCGGACTGGCCTTCGAGGAAGAGGGCGAGCGCTGCTCGCAGCTTCTCGTCGATCCCAAGGTCAAGGTGATGGTGATGGGCAATCACGGCGTACTCGTCATCGGCGATACGGTCGCTGATGCCTTCAACCGCATGTTCTATTTCGAGCGCGCCGCCGAGACCTACATCAAGGCGCTGTGGACCGGCCGGCCGCTGCGCACGCTGTCTGACGCGGTCGCCGAGAAGACGGCAAA